>NZ_JBSFGK010000076.1:0-5447 GCF_053596495.1 Kitasatospora sp. NPDC001683 | reverse complement strand
CCCACCGGCGTCGCGGTCAGCCCCGACGGGCTGCACGCGTACGTGACCAACAACGGTGACAACACCGTCAGCGTGATCGCCACCGCCACCAACACCGTCACCGCCACCATCACCGTGGGTGCCGCGCCCACCGGCGTCGCGGTCAGCCCCGACGGGCTGCACGCGTACGTGACCAACAACGGTGACAACACCGTCAGCGTGATCGCCACCGCCACCAACACCACCGTGGCCACCATTCCCGTGGGAACCGGGCCGTTCGATGTGGCGATCACTCCCGACGGACTGCACGAGTACGTGACCAACAACAGCGCCAACACCGTCAGCGTCACCGACACCGTTCCCTTCACTACCGCCACCGCCCTCGCCTCGGCCCCCGATCCGTCGGTGTTCGGCCAGGCCAAAGTGCTGACTGCCACGGTCACCTCCGTGGACGGCATCCCGACGGGGACGGTGTCGTTCTTCGACGGTGTGACCCTGCTGGGCACCGCCACCCTCGTCGCGGGCGTGGCCACGTTCACCACGTCCACCCTCAGTGTGGGCAGTCACGCGCTGACCGCCGTCTACGGCGGAGACACTGCCTTCAGTGGCTCGACCTCGCCGGTGGACACCCAGACGGTGAACGCGGCCGACACCACAACGGTGTTGACGTCCGCGCCCGATCCGTCGGTGTTCGGCGAGCCTAAGGTGCTGACTGCCACGGTCACTTCCGTGGCCGGCGTCCCGACGGGGACGGTGTCGTTCTTCGACGGTGTGACCCTGCTGGGCACCGCCACCCTCGTCGCGGGCGTGGCCACGTTCACCACGTCCACCCTCGGCGTCGGCAGCCACGCGCTGACCGCCGTCTACGGCGGCGACACCGCCTTCAGTGGCTCGACCTCGCCGGTGGACACCCAGACGGTGAACGCGGCCGACACCACAACGGTGTTGATCTCGGCGCCCGATCCGTCGGTGTTCGGCGAGCCTAAGGTGCTGACTGCCACGGTCACTTCCGTGGCTGGCGTCCCGACGGGGACGGTGTCGTTCTTCGACGGTGTGACCCTGCTGGGCACCAGTACCCTGGACCCCAGTGGCGTGGCCACGTTCACTACCTCCGGCCTCAGTGTGGGCAGTCACGCGCTGACCGCCGTCTACGGCGGAGACACCAGCTTCAGTGGCTCGACCTCGCCGGTGGATACCCAGACGGTGAACGCGGCCGACACCACAACGGTGTTGATCTCCGTGCCCGATCCGTCGGTGTTCGGCGAGCCTAAGGTGCTGACTGCCACGGTCACTTCCGTGGCCGGCGTCCCGACGGGGACGGTGTCGTTCTTCGACGGTGTGACCCTGCTGGGTACTGGCACCCTCGTCGCGGGCGTGGCCACGTTCACCACGTCCACCCTCGGCGTGGGCAGTCACGCGCTGACCGCCGTCTACGGCGGCGACACCGCCTTCAGTGGCTCGACCTCGCCGGTGGATACCCAGACGGTGAACGCGGCCGACACCACAACGGTGTTGATCTCCGTGCCCGATCCGTCGGTGTTCGGCGAGCCTAAGGTGCTGACTGCCACGGTCACTTCCGTGGCCGGCGTCCCGACGGGGACGGTGTCGTTCTTCGACGGTGTGACCCTGCTGGGCACCAGTACCCTGGACCCCAGTGGCGTGGCCATGTTCACTACCTCCGGCCTCAGTGTGGGCAGTCACGCGCTGACCGCCGTCTACGGTGGCGACACCAGCTTCAGTGGCTCGACCTCGCCGGTGGATACCCAGACGGTGAACGCGGCCGACACCACAACGGTGTTGATCTCCGTGCCCGATCCGTCGGTGTTCGGCGAGCCTAAGGTGCTGACTGCCACGGTCACTTCCGTGGCTGGCGTCCCGACGGGGACGGTGTCGTTCTTCGACGGTGTGACCCTGCTGGGCACCAGTACCCTGGACCCCAGTGGCGTGGCCACGTTCACTACCTCCGGCCTCAGTGTGGGCAGCCACGCCCTGACCGCCGTCTACGGCGGAGACACCAGCTTCAGTGGCTCGACCTCGCCGGTGGACACCCAGACGGTGAACGCGGCCGACACCACAACGGTGTTGATCTCGGCGCCCGATCCGTCGGTGTTCGGCGAGCCTAAGGTGCTGACTGCCACGGTCACTTCCGTGGCTGGCGTCCCGACGGGGACGGTGTCGTTCTTCGACGGTGTGACCCTGCTGGGTACTGGCACCCTCGTCGCGGGCGTGGCCACGTTCACCACGTCCACCCTCGGCGTCGGCAGCCACGCGCTGACCGCCGTCTACGGCGGAGACACCAGCTTCAGTGGCTCGACCTCGCCGGTGGATACCCAGACGGTGAACGCGGCCGACACCACAACGGTGTTGACGTCCGTGCCCGATCCGTCGGTGTTCGGCGAGCCTAAGGTGCTGACTGCCACGGTCACTTCCATGGCTGGCGTCCCGACGGGGACGGTGTCGTTCTTCGACGGTGTGACCCTGCTGGGTACCGGCACCCTCGTCGCGGGCGTGGCCATGTTCACCACGTCCGGCCTCAGTGTGGGCAGTCACGCGCTGACCGCCGTCTACGGTGGCGACACCGACTTCAACGGATCGACCTCACCCGTCGACACCCAGACGGTGAACGCGGCCGACACCACAACGGTGTTGACGTCCGTGCCCGATCCGTCGGTGTTCGGCGAGCCTAAGGTGCTGACTGCCACGGTCACTTCCGTGGCCGGCGTCCCGACGGGGACGGTGTCGTTCTTCGACGGCGTGACCCTGCTGGGCACCGGCACCCTCGTCGCGGGCGTGGCCACGTTCACCACCTCCGGCCTCGGCGTGGGCAGTCACGCGCTGACCGCCGTCTACGGCGGAGACACCAGCTTCAGTGGCTCGACCTCGCCGGTGGATACCCAGACGGTGAACGCGGCCGACACCACAACGGCGCTCACCTCGGCGCCCGACCCGTCGGTGTTCGGCCAGCCCAAGGTCCTCACCGCTACCGTCACCGTGGTGGCTCCGGGTGTCGGCGTCCCGACGGGGACGGTGTCGTTCTTCGACGGCGCGACCCTGCTGGGCACCGGTACCCTGGACCCCAGTGGCGTGGCCACGTTCACTACCTCCGGCCTCAGCGTGGGCAGTCACGCGCTGACCGCCGTCTACGGTGGCGACACCGACTTCAACGGATCGACCTCACCCGTCGACACCCAGACCGTGAACGCGGCCGACACGACAACGGCGCTCACCTCGGCGCCCGATCCGTCGGTGTTCGGCGAGGCCAAGGTGCTGACCGCCGCGGTCACCGTGGTGGCTCCGGGTGTCGGCGTCCCGACGGGGACGGTGTCGTTCTTCGACGGCGCGACCCTGCTGGGCACCGCCACCCTCGTCGCCGGCGTGGCCACCTTCACCACCTCCGCCCTCAGCGTCGGCAGTCACGCCCTGACCGCCGTCTACGGCGGAGACACCAGCTTCAGCGGCTCGACCTCACCGGTGGACACCCAGACCGTGAACGCGGCCGACACGACAACGGCGCTCACCTCGGCGCCCGATCCGTCGGTGTTCGGCGAGCCTAAGGTGCTGACCGCCGCGGTCACCGTGGTGGCTCCGGGTGTCGGCGTCCCGACGGGGACGGTGTCGTTCTTCGACGGCGCGACTCTGCTGGGTACCGGCACCCTCGTCGCGGGCGTGGCCACGTTCACCACCTCCGGCCTCGGCGTGGGCAGTCACGCGCTGACCGCCGTCTACGGCGGAGACACCAGCTTCAGCGGCTCGACCTCGCCGGTGGATACCCAGACGGTGAATGCGGCCGACACCACAACGGTGTTGACGTCCGTGCCCGATCCGTCGGTGTTCGGCGAGGCCAAGGTGCTGACCGCCGCGGTCACCGTGGTGGCTCCGGGTGTCGGCGTCCCGACGGGGACGGTGTCGTTCTTCGACGGCGCGACCCTGCTGGGCACCGGCACCCTCGTCGCGGGCGTGGCCACGTTCACCACCTCCGGCCTCGGCGTGGGCAGTCACGCGCTGACCGCCGTCTACGGTGGCGACACCGACTTCAGCGGCTCGACCTCGCCGGTGGATACCCAGAACGTGAATGCGGCCGACACCACAACGGTGTTGACGTCCGTGCCCGATCCGTCGGTGTTCGGCGAGCCTAAGGTGCTGACCGCCGCGGTCACCGTGGTGGCTCCGGGTGTCGGCGTCCCGACGGGGACGGTGTCGTTCTTCGACGGCGCGACCCTGCTGGGTACCGGCACCCTCGTCGCGGGCGTGGCCACGTTCACCACGTCCGGCCTCAGTGTGGGCAGTCACGCGCTGACCGCGGTCTACGGTGGCGACACCGCCTTCAGTGGCTCGACCTCGCCGGTGGACGCCCAGACGGTCACCCCCGCCGGTACCGTCACCGTCCTTACCTCGGCGCCCGATCCGTCGGTGTTCGGCGAGCCTAAGGTGCTGACCGCCACGGTCACCGTGGTGGCTCCGGGTGTCGGCGTCCCGACGGGGACGGTGTCGTTCTTCGACGGCGCGACCCTGCTGGGCACCGGCACCCTCGTCGCGGGCGTGGCCACGTTCACTACCTCCGGCCTCAGTGTGGGCAGTCACGCGCTGACCGCGGTCTACGGTGGCGACACCGCCTTCAGTGGCTCGACCTCGCCGGTGGATACCCAGACGGTGAACGCGGCCGACACCACAACGGTGTTGACGTCCGTGCCCGATCCGTCGGTGTTCGGCGAGCCTAAGGTGCTGACCGCCGCGGTCACCGTGGTGGCTCCGGGTGTCGGCGTCCCGACGGGGACGGTGTCGTTCTTCGACGGCGCGACCCTGCTGGGTACCGGCACCCTCGTCGCGGGCGTGGCCACGTTCACCACCTCCGGCCTCGGCGTGGGCAGTCACGCGCTGACCGCCGTCTACGGCGGAGACACCGACTTCAGCGGCTCGACCTCACCGGTGGACGCCCAGACGGTGAATGCGGCCGACACCACAACGGTGTTGACGTCCGTGCCCGATCCGTCGGTGCTCGGCGAGCCCAAGGTGCTGACCGCCACGGTCACCGCCGTCGCTCCGGGTGTCGGCGTCCCGACAGGGACGGTGTCGTTCTTCGACGGCGCGACCCTGCTGGGCACCGCCACCCTCGTCGCCGGCGTGGCCACCTTCACCACCTCCGCCCTCAGCGTCGGCAGTCACGCCCTGACCGCCGTCTACGGCGGAGACACCGACTTCAGCGGCTCGACCTCACCGGTGGACGCCCAGACGGTGAACGCGGCCGACACCACAACGGTGTTGACGTCCGTGCCCGATCCGTCGGTGTTCGGCCAGGCCAAGGTGCTGACCGCCACGGTCACCGTGGTGGCTCCGGGTGTCGGTACCCCGACGGGGACGGTGTCGTTCTTCGACGGCGCGACCCTGCTGGGCACCGGTACCCTGGACGCCGGCGGCGTGGCCACGTTCACCACCTCCGGCCTCAGTGTGGGCAGTCACGCGCTGACCGC
>NZ_JBSFGK010000075.1:0-39451 GCF_053596495.1 Kitasatospora sp. NPDC001683 | reverse complement strand
CACCCGCCCGGTTCATGGCGGCCCCGGGCCGCCCCCCGGGGGGGGGAGGGGGCATGGGCGGGCGCGCGGGGGTTGCCGCGCGCCTGCGGAGGGGTGGGGTGTTGCTCGTGCGCCCACGGGGAAAGGGAACCGCCGCCCGGCTCTGGGGAGCTGGGCGGCGGCTTGGGTGGGGGGTGGTCAGGCCTTGCGGAGTTGGAAGGCGAGGCCGAGGGATTCGTCGGTGAAGGTTTCGGAGGTCCAGTCGGCTGCGCCGGCGGCGAAGTCGGTGGCGAGGACCTCGTCGGCGACGAGGGGGCCGTGTTCGGCGATGGCCTCGGCGGTCTCCTCCGAGGTGGCGCGCCAGCGGAGGACGATGCGGTCGGCGACGTCCAGGCCGGAGTTCTTGCGGGCCTCCTGGATCTGGCGGATGGCGTCGCGGGCGATGCCGAGGCGCTTCAGCTCCGGGGTGATGGCCAGGTCGAGGGCGACGGTGGCGCCGGACTCGTTGGCGACGGCCCAGCCCTCGCGCGGGGTCTCGGTGATGATCACCTCGTCGGGGGAGAGGGTGATCGTCTCGTCGTTCAGTTCGACGCTGGTCTCGCCGCCGGCGCGGAGTTCGGCGGCCAGGCGGGCGGCGTCGGTGGCGGCGACCGCCTTGGCGACGTCCTGCACGCCCTTGCCGAAGCGCTTGCCCAGCGCACGGAAGTTGGCCTTGGCGGTGGTGTCGACGAGGGAGCCGCCGACCTCGGCGAGGGACTCCAGGGTGGAGACGTTGAGCTCCTCGGCGATCTGCGCGCGCAGGTCGGCGGGCAGCTCCTCCCAGCCCTGGGCGGCGACCAGCGCGCGGGAGAGCGGCTGGCGGGTCTTCACGCCGGACTCGGCGCGGGTGGCCCGGCCCAGCTCGACCAGGCGCCGGACCAGCGCCATGTGCCGGGAGAGCTCGGTGTCGATCAGGGTCTCGTCGGCCTGCGGCCAGGTGGCCAGGTGCACCGAGGCCGGGGCCTCCGGGGCGACCGGGACGACCAGGTCCTGCCAGACCCGCTCGGTGATGAACGGGGTGAGCGGGGCCATCAGGCGGGTGACGGTCTCCAGCGCCTCGTGCAGGGTGGCGAGCGCGGCGGCGTCGCCCTGCCAGAAGCGACGGCGGCCGCGGCGGACGTACCAGTTGGAGAGGTCGTCGACGAAGCCGGAGAGCAGCTTGCCGGCGCGCTGGGTGTCGTACGCCTCGAAGGCCGCGTCGACCTCGCGGACCAGGGTGTTCAGCTCGGAGAGCACCCAGCGGTCCAGCTGCGGGCGGTCGGCCGGGGCCGGGTCGCTCGCCGAGGGGGCCCAGTTCGAGGTGCGGGCGTACAGGGCCTGGAAGGCGACGGTGTTCCAGTAGGTGAGGAGGGTCTTGCGGACCACCTCCTGGATGGTGCCGTGGCCGACCCGGCGGGCCGACCAGGGCGAACCGCCGGCCGCCATGAACCAGCGGACGGCGTCGGCGCCGTGCTGGTCCATCAGCGGGATCGGCTGCAGGATGTTGCCCAGGTGCTTGGACATCTTGCGGCCGTCCTCGGCCAGGATGTGGCCCAGGCAGACGACGTTCTCGTAGCTGTTCTTGTCGAACACCAGGGTGCCGACGGCCATCAGCGTGTAGAACCAGCCGCGGGTCTGGTCGATCGCCTCGGAGATGAACTGCGCCGGGTAGCGCTTCTCGAACAGCTCCTTGTTCTGGTACGGGTAGCCGTACTGGGCGAAGGGCATGGAACCCGAGTCGTACCAGGCGTCGATGACCTCGGGCACGCGGGTGGCGGTGCCGCCGCAGTCGCGGCAGGCGAAGGTGACGTCGTCGATGTACGGGCGGTGCGGGTCGAGGCCGCTCTGGTCGGTGCCGGTGAGCTCGGACAGCTCGGCCAGCGAGCCGACGCAGGTGAGGTGGCCCTCCTGGCAGCGCCAGATCGGCAGCGGGGTGCCCCAGTAGCGGTTGCGGCTGAGCGCCCAGTCGATGTTGTTGTTCAGCCAGTCGCCGAAGCGGCCGTGCTTGACCGTCTCCGGGAACCAGTTGGTGGCCTCGTTCTCGCGGATCAGCGCGTCCTTGACGGCGGTGGTCCGGATGTACCAGGACGGCTGCGCGTAGTAGAGCAGCGCGGTGTGGCAGCGCCAGCAGTGCGGGTAGCTGTGCTCGTACGGCACGTGGCGGAAGAGCAGGTCGCGCTCCTTGAGGTCCGTGACCAGGGCCTCGTCGGCCTTCTTGAAGAACTGGCCGCCGACCAGCGGGACCTCGGGGGCGAAGGTGCCGTCGCCGAGCACCGGGTTGACCACCGGCAGGCCGTACTTGCGGCAGGTCGTGAGGTCGTCCGCGCCGAAGGCGGGGGACTGGTGGACGATGCCGGTGCCGTCCTCGGTGGTGACGTAGTCGGCGTTGAGGACGTAGTGGGCGTTCTCGATCTCGACCAGGTCGAACGGGCGGCGGTAGGCCCAGCGCTCCATCTCGGCGCCGGTGAAGGACTCGCCCGTGGTCTCCCAGCCCTCGCCGAGCGCCTTGGCGACCAGCGGCTCGGCGACGACCAGCTTCTCGTCCCCGTCGGTGGCCACCACGTAGGTGACCTCCGGGTGGACGGCGGCGGCGGTGTTGGAGACCAGAGTCCACGGAGTGGTGGTCCAGACCAGCAGGGCGGCCTGGCCGGCCAGCGGGCCGCTGGTGAGCGGGAAGCGGACGTAGACCGAGGGGTCGACGACGGTCTCGTATCCCTGGGCCAGCTCGTGGTCGGACAGGCCGGTGCCGCAGCGCGGGCACCACGGGGCGACCCGGTGGTCCTGGACCAGCAGGCCCTTGTCGAAGATCTGCTTGAGCGACCACCAGACGGACTGGACGTACGACGGGTCCATCGTCCGGTAGGCCTCGTCGAGGTCGACCCAGTACCCCATGCGGGTGGTCAGCTCGGTGAAGGCGTCGGTGTGGCGGGTCACCGAGTCGCGGCACTTGGCGTTGAACTCGGCGATGCCGTACGCCTCGATGTCCTGCTTGCCGGAGAAGCCCAGCTCCTTCTCGACGGCGAGCTCGACCGGGAGGCCGTGGCAGTCCCAGCCGGCCTTGCGGGCGACGTGGTAGCCCTTCATCGTCCGGTAGCGCGGGAAGACGTCCTTGAAGACGCGGGCCTCGATGTGGTGGGCGCCGGGCATGCCGTTGGCGGTCGGCGGGCCCTCGTAGAACACCCACTCGGGGCGGCCCTCGGACTGCTCCAGGCTGCGCTGGAAGATCTTGTTGTCCTGCCAGAAGGAGAGGATCTGGTGCTCGAGGGCGGGGAGATCGACCTGTGCGGGGACGGGGTGATAAAGAGGGGCCGCGCGCAGCGCGTCGTCGGAAGGGTGGTGGTGGGTGACGGGTTGGGAGCTCATCGCGGGCGTCTACCTCCGGCGGATGCTGGGACTGGATCCTCCGGAGGGACGAGACGGACCAGCCGCCCCGCGGTACCACCCTCCTTGGCCGCGGTGCTGCGTTGCGGCCCTCTTGTTTGGGCTTGCTGCCGGGTCTAGTGGGCCGCCGCGGGCTGCGCGGTGGCCGTTCTTCCGGCGGCTCCGGGGTGATCTTCCCGCCGTGCACACCCCCGGGCTCGCACCGTCCCCGGGTCGCTGGTGGCTGCGTACGTCGGTACTCGTCCCCATCTGCGCCTTGCAGGGCCAGTGTATCGGCCGGGCGAGACGGTTTGTCCAAAGGGATTCGGGGGAGTGGGTCCGGGGGTGGTATCCGGGCAGGTCGACGGGGGCGGTTAGGCGGGGGTGAGGTGGGCACAAGTCTGTCAGCGCGCGGGGCGTGGCGGTTGGGGCGGCTGCCTGGGTGGGATCATCGCGAGGCGCCGGTATGTCATGTTGTGACCGGTTTTCATCGGGATTATCGTTCCGGCACTGGAAGCCGCCGGGAACCGGCGGCTCGATTCGTTCGTAGATGGGGTCGAAGCCATGGCTGAGAAGGCAACCGGCGCGGGTACCGCCACCAAGCGGGCACGCAAGGCCGTGGCGGCCGATCCAGGGGAGGGGACCGTGACCACTACCGCACCTCAGAAGACCAGCACCGACACCGTCACCGTGCCGCGCGGAGCCGAGTCGGTCGACCCGGCCACCCTGCCCGTGCGGCCGGGCGAGGACGCCTGGACCTCGGACGAGGTCCACGAACTGCACGACGAGCTGATCAGCGACCTGGAGCGGCTGCGCGGCGAGATCGACGCCGCCGACGCCGCCATCGCCGGGCTGATGCGCGACTCCAACGACGGAGCCGGCGACGACCAGGTGGACGCCGGTACGAAGAACATCTCGCGGGAGAGCGAGCTGGCCCTCGCCAACAACGCCCGGGACAGCCTCGCCCAGACGGAGCGCGCCCTGGAGCGGCTGGAGGGCGTCGGCTTCGGCATCTGCGAGTCCTGCGGACAGGCCATCGGCAAGGCCCGGATGCAGGCCTTCCCCCGCGCCACGCTGTGCGTGCAGTGCAAGGCCAAGCAGGAACGCCGCTGAACCCGGGCGCCGACCGGACGACCGACCGCGCCACCGGGGCGACGCGGGGGGTCGGGCTTGCCGTACGCTCGACCCCGTAACGTCGCCTGACCCGTCAGTAGGAACGCGGTCGGGCCCTCACCGGCTCACATCGGCAGCGGAGCGGATCATCAGTACGCAAGGTTCCCCCCAGACCAAGGACGACGTCGTCCCGAACCCCGCCGATGGCGTGGAGGCGGCCGTGGCCCACCCTGAGGAGTCGACGGGGCCCGTGGAGCCGACGGGGTCGGCGGAGGCCGGCGACGCGGCGCCGGCGAGCGGCGCCACGGCGGTGGACGAGCCCAAGGGCCGCCGTCGGGTCGGGGTGCTGCTGGCCGTCGCCGTGCTCGCCTTCCTGATCGACCTCGGCAGCAAGCTGCTGGTCGTCGCCAAGCTGGAGAACCACGCGGCGATCAAGGTGATCGGCGACGTCGTCACCTTGCAGGTGATCCGCAACTCCGGTGCCGCCTTCGGCATGGGGCAGGCGCTGACCGTCGTCTTCACGATGATCGCCGCGGCCGTCATCGTGGTGATCTGGCGGATCGCCCGTCGGCTGTACAGCCTCCCGTGGGCGATCGCGCTCGGGCTGCTGCTCGGCGGCGCCCTCGGCAACCTCACCGACCGGCTGTTCCGCGCGCCGGGCGTCTTTCGCGGGCACGTCGTGGACTTCATCTCGGTCCAGCACTTCGCGGTGTTCAACCTCGCCGACTCGGCGATCGTCTGCGGCGGCATCCTCGTGGTGCTGCTCTCCTTCCGCGGCAGCAACCCGGACGGGAGCGTGCACCAGCAGGTGGAGAAGGGCGAGAAGTAGGGCCCGGTTCCGGGCGAGGCGGCGCGCGGGCGGGGTGGGGCCGGGTTTCCGGCATACTCGTACGGGTGAGTACCGCAGCGCAGAACCGCAGCCTCCCCGTACCCGACGGCCTGGAGGGCGAGCGTCTCGACGCCGCCCTCGCCCGGATGTTCGGTTTCTCCCGGACCAAGGCCGCCGAGTTGGCCGCCGAGGGCAAGGTGACGCTCGACGGCGCCGTGGCCGGCAAGTCGGACCGGGTGACCGCCGGTTCCTGGCTGGAGGTCGAGATCCCCGCCCCCGCCGCCCCGGTGCAGATCGTGGCCGAGCCGGTCGACGGCATGCGGATCATCCACGACGACGAGGACATCGTGCTGGTCGACAAGCCGGTCGGCGTCGCCGCCCACCCGAGCCCCGGCTGGACCGGCCCCACCGTCATCGGCGGGCTCGCCGCGGCCGGCTACCGGATCTCGACGTCCGGTGCCGCCGAGCGGCAGGGCATCGTGCACCGGCTGGACGTCGGCACCTCGGGGCTGATGGTCGTCGCCAAGTCCGAGCGCGCCTACACCGACCTCAAGCGGCAGTTCCACGACCGGGTCACGGACAAGCGCTACCACACGCTGGTCCAGGGGCACCCGGACCCGCTGAGCGGCACCGTCGACGCGCCGATCGGGCGCCACCCCAGCTCGGACTGGAAGTGGGCGGTGACCCGCGACGGCAAGCCGTCGGTCACCCACTACGACCTGATCGAGGCGTACCGGGCGGCCTCGCTGATGGCCATCAAGCTGGAGACCGGGCGCACCCACCAGATCCGCGTCCACATGTCCGCGCTGCGGCACCCCTGCGTGGGCGACCTGACGTACGGTGCCGACCCGACGCTGGCGAAGCGGCTCGGGCTGACCCGGCAGTGGCTGCACGCCGTCTCGCTCGGCTTCGAGCACCCGTCGGACGGGCAGTGGGTCGAGTTCAGCAGCGAGTACCCGGCCGACCTGCAGAAGGCGCTGGACATCATCGCTTCGGAGAGCTGAGGAGAGCCGGGATGACGGTCTCCGTGCGGGTCGCCGAGGGGGAGGCGGACCTGGAGCTGGTGCGGGCGGTGCGGCGCGAGGTGTTCGTCGTCGAGCAGAACGTGCCGGAGGAGCTGGAGTACGACGAGTACGACGCCACCTCGGTGCACGTGCTGGCCGTGGACGCGGACGGGGGTGCGCTGGGGACCGGGCGGCTGATCTTCGGCGACGAGGCCCTCAAGCTGACCGGGGGCGTCGAGGGGCGGGTGCTGCTCGGGCGGCTCGCGGTCCTGGCCGCGGCCCGGGGGACGGGGCTCGGGGTGGAACTGGTCCGGGCGATCGAGGCGGCCGGACGTGAGCGCGGCGGCGTCGAGGTCGAGTTGCACGCGCAGGTGCAGGCGCTCGGGTTCTACGAGCGGCTGGGGTACGCGGCGGAGGGGGCGGTGTACGAGGATGCCGGGATTCCGCATCGGACGATGACGAGGGTTTTGTAGCTGCTGGGATGCGGGGCCGGGTTTCGGCCTTCCGCTTCGCGCAGTTCCCCGCGCCCCTTTCGCTTTCGGGGCGCGGGGATTTTTGTTTGGGGGGAGGGAGCTGAGGGGCGTGGGGGGTGGTGTGGGGTCAGGTGTCGGTGGTGCGGAGGCGGGGGAGGGCGTGGGGGTGTTCGTCGCGTAGGTGGGCGATGAGGTGTTCGCGGATGTCGAAGCGGAGTTGGGCGCCGTCTCGTGGCGGCGGAGCAGCGCCCGGACCGGGGCCTCCGGGTGGCCGGCGCTGATCCGCTGGAGGGCCTGGTCGACGATCCAGCCGATCGCCAGGGTGGCGGCGGTGGTGGCGAGCAGGGTGATCAGCGGCCAGAGCGCGGGGACCTTCTCGGGATGTTCTCGGGACGGGACAGAGCCGGGTGAGCCCGTACGATACCGGGGTTGACCGGGGCGAACCGGGCGAAAAGGGCTGGTGGCCTTATCGGACGCCTACCCGGGCGACGGATACGATCAGCCCCCATGGAGTTCGGTGGGGCATGGCGCCGGTGGCGCGGCCGGGGCACGTCGGTGCGGCGCAGGGTGCTGGCCGGGGCGGTGGCCCTGGTGGCGGTCGCCGGGGTCGGTACGGCGACGGTGGCGTCCGGCGGTGAGCAGGCGGTTCATCAAGAGGATCGTTTCCTCAGAATGCCGGAGACGCCCGGCAGCACCCAGCAGGTCCAGCTGGACACCTCGTTCTTCACCACCGGCACCAGCCCGCGACCGGCGGTGCTGCTCGCGCACGGCTTCGGCGGCTCGAAGGAGGGCGAGCGGGACCGCGCCCAGCAGCTGGCCCGGCAGGGCTACGCGGTGCTGACCTGGTCGGCGCGCGGCTTCGGGCACTCGGGCGGGAAGATCGGCCTGAACGCGCCGGACCGCGAGGTCGAGGACGTCAAGCACCTGGTGGACTGGCTGGCCCAGCGCCCCGAGGTGAAGCTCGACGGGCCCGGCGACCCGCGGGTCGGCATCACCGGGGCCTCGTACGGCGGGGCGATCTCGCTGCTGGCCTCGGCGTACGACCACCGGATCGACGCGGTGGCCACCCAGATCACCTGGTGGAACCTGGCCGACGCGCTGTTCCCGCAGGGGGTGGAGGGCTCGGGCGCGGCGGACGGCGTGTTCAAGAAGCTGTGGGCCGGGATCTTCTTCACCACCGGCTCGGCAGGGGACCTCGGGCCCTCGGGCGGTGCGCCGCGCGGCGGGGCGAAGCCGGACGCGAGTGTGGCGGACGGACAGGTCGGGTGCGGGCGGTTCCTGGAGTCGCTCTGCCAGATGTACGACCGGGTCGCGACCGCCGGGCACGCCGACCCGGAGGCCGTGGCGCTGCTGGACAAGTCGAGCCCGTCCTCGGTGGCGGCGCAGCTCAAGGCGCCCACCCTGGTGGTGCAGGGGCAGCAGGACTCGCTGTTCCCGCTCGACCAGGGCGACCAGATCGCCCGGGCGGTGGCGGCCAACGGCGCGCCGGTCTCGATGGACTGGTTCGCGGGCGGGCACGACGGCGGGACGGACACCAGCGCCCGGGTCGACGACCGGGTCACCGCCTGGTTCGACCACTACTTGAAGGGACTCGGCAACGACACCGGTCCCGGGTTCCGGGTGACCCGGACCGGCGGGGTCGACTCGACCGGCTTCCAGGCCGTGCTGCGCGGCGCCGACGCCGACCGGTACCCGGGGCTCGGCGGCACCGGGACGCGGTCCGTCGAGCTGGCGGGCGGGGAGAGGCCCGTCGCCAATCCGCCCGGCGGGGCGCCGCCGGGGATCTCCACGCTGCCGGGGATCGGTGCGCTGAGCCAGGCGGCCTCGCTCGGGGCCGGGCTGTCGCTGGACTTCCCCGGGCAGAACGCCGCCTTCGACTCGGCGCCGCTTGACACGCCGCTGCACCTGACCGGGCAGCCGACCGTGCCGGTGCGGGTGAAGGCGGACCGGCCGGACGCGGTGCTGTTCGCGAAGCTGTACGACGTCGGGCCGGACGGCAAGGCGGTGCTGCCGCAGCAGCTCGCCGCTCCGCTGCGGGTGACGGGCGCGGACGAGGGGAAGACGGTGACGGTCCGGCTGCCGGCCGTGGACCACGACTTCCCGGCCGGGCACCGGCTGCGGCTGGTGCTGGCGTCCACCGACCTGGCGTACGCCTCGCCGAACGAGCCGGCCACCTACCGGGTGGCCGTGGCCGGGCCGCTCACCGCGCCGACGGTGGCGGAGCTGGTCACGGAGGCGGCGCCGCTGCCCGCGCGGACCTGGATGCTGCCGGTGGCCGCCGTACTGGTGGCCGCCGGGCTGGTGCTGGTGCCGGCGGTGCGGCGGCGGCGTGCGGCGGTCGGTGGGGCGGCCGGTCCGGAGTTCGATCCGGCGCTGGCCGGGGTGCCGCTGCAGATCAGCGGGCTGAGCAAGCGCTACAGGGGCGCTCAGGACCGGTACGCCGTGCGGGAGTTGGGCTTCCGGGTGGAGCGGGGCCAGGTGCTCGGCCTGCTCGGGCCGAACGGTGCGGGCAAGACCACCACGCTGCGGATGCTGATGGGCCTGATCCGGCCGGACGCCGGGGAGATCCGGGTCTTCGGGCACCTGATCCGCCCCGGAGCGCCGGTGCTCTCGCGGGTCGGGGCCTTCGTCGAGGGCGCGGGCTTCCTGCCGCACCTCACCGGGCGGGCCAATCTGCGGCTGTACTGGTCGGCCACCGGGCGGCCGGAGGCCGACGCGCGCTTCGACGAGGCGTTGGCGATCGCCGGGCTCGGCGAGGCGCTCGACCGCGCGGTGCGGACGTACTCGCAGGGCATGCGGCAGCGGCTCGCCATCGCGCAGGCGATGCTCGGGATGCCGGACCTGCTGATCCTGGACGAGCCGACCAACGGGCTGGACCCGCCGCAGATCCGGGAGATGCGCGAGGTGATGATCCGGTACGCGGCGGGCGGGCGGACCGTCATCGTCTCCAGTCACCTGCTGGCGGAGGTCGAGCAGAGCTGTACCGACCTGGTGGTGATGGACCGCGGGCGGCTGGTGACGGCCGGGCCGGTCGGCGAGATCGTGGGCGCCGGGGAGCTGCTGATGATCGGGGTGGCCGCGTCCTGCGACCCGGAGTCGGTGGTGGAGAAGGTCGGTGCGCTGGCCGGGGTCGGCTCGGCGCAGGCCGTCGAGGGCGGGCTGCTGGTCCGGCTGGACGGGCTCGCGGCGAGCGAACTGCTGGCGGAGCTGGTGCGGCTGGGGGTGCCGGTGGAGAGTGCCGGGCCGCAGCGGCGGTTGGAGGACGCGTTCCTGTCGTTGATCGGAGGTGCGGCGTGAGTGTGGGTACGACGGATCGGGTCCCGTCGGGGGACCGTGACTCGGGGGGCCGTGACTCGGCGGGCCACGACTCGGGGGACCGCGCTTCGGCGGACCACGCCGAGGGGTACCGGGCGAGCCGGACGCTCCCGCTGCGGGTGGAGGCGATGCGGCAGTTGCGCCGGCGCCGCACCCTGGTGATCGGTGCCGTGCTGGCCGCGCTGCCGTTCGTCATCCTGGCGGCGTTCCAGCTCGGCGGCACCCCGGGGCGTCCGGACCGGACCACCTTCATCGACCTGGCCACCGCCTCGGGGGCCAACTTCGCCGTCACCATGCTGTTCGTGGGCACCGGCTTCATGCTGGTGATCCCGGTCGCGCTGTTCTGCGGTGACACCGTGGCCTCGGAGGCCAGCTGGTCCTCGCTGCGCTACCTGCTGGCCGCGCCGGTGCCGCGGGCGAGGCTGCTGGCCCGCAAGTTCGCGGTGGGGCTGGCGTTCTCGGCGGTGGCGATCGTCATGCTGCCCGCGATCGGACTGGTCGTGGGGACGGCGGCGTACGGCTGGGGGGACCTGAAGCTGCCCGCCGGGGCGAGCCTGCCGGCCGGGGAGGCGCTGCCCCGGATCGCGGTCGCGGTGGCGTTCGTGTTCCTGAGTGAACTGGTGATCGCCGCGCTGGCGTTCTGGCTGTCGACGGCGACGGACGCGCCGCTGGGGGCGGTCGGCGGGGCGGTGTTCGTGTCGATCATCACCGGGGTGCTGGACGCGGTCACGGCGCTGGGTGATCTGCGCGAGTGGCTGCCGGCGCACTGGCAGTACGCCTGGGCGGACGCCCTGCAGCCGCAGCTGGAGTGGGGCGGCATGCTGCAGGGGGTCTCGCTGTCGCTGTCGTACGCGGTGGTGCTGTTGGCGTTGGCGTTCCGCGGGTTCGCGCGCAAGGACGTGGTGTCGTAGCGGGAGCGGGCCCGCTCGGGGCGATCGGGCTCAGGGGAGCGCGGGGCTCGGCGCGGTGCTCCCGGACAGGGCGGTGAAGAGCAGTCGCCACAGCGGTTCCCCGCCGGGGGCGCCGGTGCCGGTGTGGTCTGGGCGTTCGGCGGTGGTCAGCAGTCCCCGGATCACGATCAGCAGCAACTCGGCGACCAGCGGCGGGCAGTGGTCGGGGAAGCCGTTGTCGCGCTGGGCGCGGCGGACCAGGTTCGTCAGGGCGCCGTGCATCTCGGTGAGGACGTCGGAGCGGGCCGGGGCCAGGTCGGGGTGGTGGACGGCGAGCCGGAGCGCGGCCCGTAACCGTACGTCCGAGCGCAGCCGGTCGGCGAAGCCCACCACCACGCCTTCGAGCACATCGGCGGGGGCGGCGCCCGGGGTGTCGTGGACGGCCCGCAGGTTCGTCCAGGCGTGCCGGGACTCCTCGATCAGGGCCCCGGCGAGCGACCGCTTCGACGGGAAGTGGGCGTAGAGCGCGCCCTTGGTCATGCCGATGCGCTCGGCCACCGTGTTCAGGGTGGTGCTGTCGTAGCCCTGGGCGGCGAAGGCCTCGGCCGCGGCCGTGAGGACCTTCTCCCGGGTGCGTCGCGCTCGCTCCTGCTTGGCCATGTTCCTGCCCTTCGTCGTTCCCCCGTCGCTGCCGAGGGTTCATACGTACCATCGGGATGGAATGTTGTTGCAAAGCCTGCTCGCGGGGACGGGGACGGCGCGGGTGAACCGTCAGGCCGGGTCGGTCACTTCGCGCCTGGTGGCGAGGACCACCAGGCCGCCGAGGAGGGCGAGGCCCAGCAGGACGGCGGCGAAGACGGTGGTGCCGCTGGTCAGGCCCACGGCGTCGCTGAGGTAGCCGGCCGAGACGGGCAGCAGGCCGGCCGGGAGGTAACCGCCCACGTTGAGCGCGGCGTTGGCCTCGGCGAGGCGCTGCGGCGGGATGCCAGCGTTGAGCAGCGACAGGCCGCCGAGCTGGCCCATGCCCTGGCCGGCGCCGGCCAGCAGGGCGGCGAGGATGAGCACCGCCACCGCCTCGGTGTGCACGGCGACGACCAGGGTGACCGTGCTCAGCGCGGTGGCCGCCGCGCCGGCGGTCAGGATGGTGCGGCGGCGCAGCTTCTGGACGGCGAACTGCACCCCGGTGGCGGCGAGGAACATCACGAAGGCCATGGCGCCGGCGACGATCCGGTCGGTGGTGCCGAGCAGACCGGAGAGCAGCGAGGGACCGAGCGAGAGGACGAACGAAGTGGCGGTGATGCCGGGCGCGAACACCGCGATGCCGAGGGCGAGTTGACGGCCGTTGCCGCGCGGGACGCCGGGCACCCGGACCCACCCGCCCTGGCCGCGGCGCTCGGGGCGGCGCACCGGCATCCGCAGGACGACCAGCACCGCGCCGGCCAGGACCACGGCCTCGACGACGAAGACGGTGGTGGTCGGCGCGGGCGCCAGCTCGGAGAGCACGCCGGCCAGCAGCGGGCCGAGCCCGGCGCCGAAGACCATCGCGCAGGAGGCCAGCAGGGCGGCGATCCGCTTGCGTTCGGGCCCGGCCACGTCGGTGACCGCGGCCATGCCGGCCGAGACCACCGCGCCGACCGCGATGCCGGTGAACAGCCGGGCCACGATCAGGGCGGCGACGCTGGTGGCGGTTCCGAAGATCAGGCAGGCGGCCAGGCCGAGCGCCAGGGCGGGCAGCAGGACGGGCTTGCGGCCGACCCGGTCGGAGACCACGCCGGAAACCAGCAGCGAGCCGATCAGGCCGACGATGTAGAAGGCGAACACCACGGTCAGGGTGCCCTTGGAGAAGCCGATGTCGCGTTGCCACAGCACGTAGAGGGGTGTGGCGGCGTTGGAGAGCACGAAGACGGCGGTGACCGGCCAGGCGGCCAGCCAGATCCACCACAGTGGGGTGGCGGCGGCGCGGCCCGCGGCCGGCTTCGGCGTGGCGGGCTTCGGTGTGGCGGCCTGGACGGGGGCGGTCCGGGTGACCGACATGACTGTTCCCTCCCGAGGTGTGCTGCGAGGTCCCGCAGCAGTACGAGTCGAGTCGAACATAGCATGCAGTACGATTGGAGTCGTACTGATAGCTGAGGCCGGGTCACCGAGTCGTGGAGATCCATGGAGCCTTGGAAGCGCGAGGAGTTGAGGAGCCGTCCATGTCCGTGACCACGACCGGTGCGCCCGCCATCAAGGTGCTCCCCGAACCGTCCGACCTGCCCGGGCCGCTGCCCGAGCCGGGCATCGAGGAGCTGCGCCTGGAGACCGTGCTCGGCGCGCTCAGCGACCCGCTGCGGCTGACCATCGTCCGCAAGCTGCTGGTGGAGTCCGAGGACTTCGACCACTCCTGCGGCTGGTTCGGGCTCGACCGGCCCAAGTCCTCGCTCACCCACCACTTCAAGGCGCTGCGGGAGGCGGGGATCACGCGCCAGCGCCAGTACGGACTGGAGCGGCGCAGCCACGTGCGGGTCGAGGACCTCAACGCCCGCTTCCCCGGGCTGCTCGAGCTGGTGGCCGCCTGGACCCCGCGGGACTGACGCGCCTCGGGCGGGGCTTCGGGGCGGGGCTTCGGGGTTGGCGGGGCTTCGGGCGGGGTGCGGGATCATGGGTGGGTATCCCTGACCTCGTTCGCCGAAGGACCCCCATCGTGGCCCAGATCGTCCTCTTCCACTCCGCCCACGGCCTGAGCCCGGCCGTGCACGCCGCCGCCGACCGGCTGCGCGCCGCCGGGCACACCGTGCACGCGCCGGACCTGTTCGAGGGGCGCACCTTCGACGACGCCGAGGCCTCCCAGGCCTACCAGGAGGAGGTCGGCGACGGGGACGAGCTGCTGCGCCGCGCGGTGACCGTCTCCGCCCCGCTGTCCGAGGCCGGGCTGGTGTACGCCGGGTTCGGGCTCGGCGGCGCGATCGCGCAGAACCTGGCGCTGGCGGAC
This sequence comes from Kitasatospora sp. NPDC001683, assembly GCF_053596495.1. NCBI lineage: Bacteria > Bacillati > Actinomycetota > Actinomycetes > Kitasatosporales > Streptomycetaceae > Kitasatospora > Kitasatospora sp. NPDC001683. Next base: position 25,499 of record NZ_JBSFGK010000075.1, on the reverse strand, counting down.
GAGAAGGCGCGCGGGCTGCTGCTCCTGCACGGCACCTCGGACCTGCGCGAGGACGCGGTGACCGGGATCCCGGTGCAGCTGCACATGGCGGAGCCGGACCCGTACGAGCCGGAGGACTGGCTGAACGCCTGGTACCTGCGGATGCGGCGGGCGGGCGCGGAGGTCGAGGTGCACCGCTACCAGGGCGCCGGGCACCTGTTCACCGACCCGGACCTGGACGACTACGACGCGGAGGCGGCGGAGCGGGCCTGGGCGGCGGCGCTGGACTTCCTCGCCGACCTGGAGGGGTAGTGGGGGCCCGTGCCGTGGCCCGGTCCTACGGGCGGGCCGGGCCGCGACGCGGGAGGGTCTGGCTGTAGACGACGCTGGTGGTGGTGGAACCGAAGCCGGCGAGCGAGTCCACCAGGGTCTCCAGGTGCTCCATGGAGGTCGCGGCGACTTTGAGGGTGTAGCAGTCGTCGCCGGTGGTGCGCAGGCACTCCAGGATCTCGCGGCGCTGGGCGAGCAGCTGGTGCAGCGGCTGGTGGCGGTTGCCCGGGTACTTCAGGCGGACGACGGCGAGCACCGGGTAGCCGACCTTGGCCAGGTCGACGGTGGCGTGGTAGCCCGTGATGACGCCCAGCGACTCCAGGCTCCGCACCCGCTCGGTGGTGGCGGACGGGCTGAGGTTGACACGCCGGCCCAGCTCGCTGAGGGAGATCCGGGCCTCCTGCTGGAGCTGGTCGATGATCGCCCAGTCGGTGTCGTCGAGATTCGCGGCCATCCGGCGATATTACCGGGAGATTCGCGGCGAGGCGCGGCTCACGCCGGGAGGATCGGGTTCCGTGCGGGATGTGCCCGGGAATAGCCTCGGGGCATGCAACTTGGCGTCAACGTACCGAACTTCGGGCCCGGTACCGATCCCGGCGTGCTGCGCGACTGGGCGCGGGTGGTGGAGGGCCTGGGGTTCGACCTGCTGATGGTGTCGGATCACGTCGCCGTGACGGCGGACGTGGCCGAGCGCTACCCGGAACCGTTCTACGACCCCTTCACGACGCTGTCCTGGCTGGCGGGGGTGGGCGACGGGCGGCTTCGGCTGGGCACGACGGTGCTGGTGCTGCCGTACCGGAACCCGCTGCTGGTGGCGCGGATGGCGAGCACCCTGCACCGGCTCAGCGGCGGGCGGTTCGTGCTCGGCGTCGGAGTGGGCTGGGCGCGGCAGGAGTTCGAGGCGCTCGGGGTGCCGTTCGGCGCGCGGGGGCGACTGACGGACGAGTACCTGGGGGCGGTCCGGGCGGCCTGGGCCGAGCAGGGCGAGGGCGCCGCCGCGCCGGTGTGGGTCGGCGGGCACAGCGAGGCGGCGATCCGACGGGCGGTCGCGTTCGGTGACGCCTGGCACCCGCTGCGGCTGCCGGTGGCGCGGATGCGGTCGGTGCTGGAGAACCATGCCCTGCCCGGGTTCGCGCCGCGGATCGCACTTCGGTTGACGGACGGGGCGCCGGACGGCCCGGACCGGCCCGCCGGGGTCGGGAACCTCCAACAGGTGGTGGCTGACCTGCGGGAACTGCGCGGGCTCGGCGCGGAGGCCGTGGTGCTGGACCCGTACCACGCGGACCCGGAGGAGACCCGGCGGCCCGAGACCGCCTGGCGGGCCCTGGCGGCGGTCGCCGAGGCGTGGAGGAGGACGGCGTGATCACGACTGCCGACGAGGCGCTGCTGCGGCGCGCGATCGGGATCGCGGCGCGGGCCGTGGAACTCGGCGACGCACCGTACGGCTCGCTGCTGGCCGGACCGGACGGGACGGTGCTGGCCGAGGCGCACAACACCGTCCGGCGCGACGACGACATCACGGCGCACCCGGAGCTGAAGCTCGCCCGCTGGGCCGCCCGGGTGCTGGACGAGGGGGCGGCCGCCCGGGCCACCCTCTACACCAGCTGCCAGCCCTGCGGCATGTGCGCGGGGGCGCTGGTCCGCTCGGGGATCGGGCGGGTGGTGTACGCGCTCGCGACCGAGCAACTGGTCGAGCTCAACCCGGCCTCGGGGGCCTGGCCGGTGGTGGCACAGGACGGACCGGCGCTGTTCGAGGAGGCGCGCGGGCCGATCGAGGCGTACTACCAAGGGGGTTGAGCCGGGCCGACGGGGCGCACGCGGGGACGCCCCGTCGGCTGCGCCCCGCCGGGCCGGTGCTCGGCGGGGCGAAGTGCTGCGGGGGTGGGTCCGGTCAGCGGTCGTCGGAGGGGGCGGTGCTCGGCGCGCCGGTGCCGGTCCCGGTGCTGCTCGGGTTGGGCTTGGGGGTCGGGTCGGGGATGTCGGCCATCGGCAGGGACTGCTTGGGCGTGCCGCGCAGGGCGTCGTTCATGGCGTCCCGCCAGATCGGCCCGGGGCCGGTGGCGCCGAACACCTCGGGGTAGTAGTCCCCGTTGATGTAGATGTCGCGCATCTCGACGCCGCCGGCTGGGCCGCCGAGCCAGACGGAGGTGGCCAGCTGCGGGGTGTAGCCGCTGAACCAGGCGGCCTTCTTGTGGTCCGAGGTGCCGGTCTTGCCGGCGATCTGCCGGCCGTCCTTCAGGTTGAGCGCGGCGCCGGTGCCCTTGTCTTCGGTCACGCCGTTCAGGACGGTGTTCATCGCCTGCGCCGTCTCGTCGGAGAGGATCTTCTCGCAGTGGCCGGCCGGGACGGGCAAGTCCTTGCCGTCCACGGTGGTGATCCTGCTGATGGCGACCGGGTCGCAGTGGGTGCCCTCGGCGGCGAAGGTCGCGTAGACGTTCGCCATGGTCAGCGGGCTCATCTCCTCGACGCCCAGGGCCATCGAGGGCACCTCCTCCAGTGGCTTGCCGCTGGCCTTGGTGGTGATGCCGAACTTGTTGGCCATCTGCTTGACCGCGCAGAGGCCGATCTCCTGCTCCATCTCCACGAAGTAGGTGTTCACCGAGAGGGCCATCGCCATCTTGAGCTGGTACGGGCCCTTCTCGTTCGCGGATTCGTTGGGCACCATCACCTTCGGCCGGGCCTCGTTGCGCCACGTCCCGTTGCAGGTCTTCATCGTCGGGTACGGCATCTGGTTCGGCGCGTCGTACTGCTGGGTCGGCGACAGGCCCGCCTCCAGGGCCGCGGCCGCGACGATCGGCTTGAAGGTGGAGCCGGGCTGGAAGCCGGTGCCGCCGCCCATCGACAGGTCGACGTTGAGGTTGACGACGGTCTGGTTCTTCTCCGTCACCAGGCCGTACGGGCGGGTCTGGGCCATGGCGAGGATCTTGCCGGTGCCGGGCTCGACCATGGTGGCGGCGGCGGAGACGCTGTCGGTGACCTTCACGTCGTTGCTCACCGCGTTCTGGGCGGCGGCCTGCTTGTCCGGGTCGAGGGTGGTGTAGATGTTCAGGCCGCCGGTGTCCCACAGCTTCTTGCGGTCGTCGGCGTTCTTGCCGAAGGCCGGGTCCTGCTTGACCACGTGGCGGACGTAGTCGCAGAAGAAGCCCATGCCGGCCTTGGCGGTGATGCAGCCGTTCTGCGGGTCCTTGTACTTCAGGCCCAGCGGGGCGGCCTTCGCCTCCTTCGCCTGGTCGGCGGTGATGTGCTTGTTCTCCAGCATCTTGTCGATGACGGTGTCCCGGCGCTTCTGCGCGGCCTGCGGGTGCAGCTTCGGGTCGTACTGGGTCGGGTTCTGGACCAGGCCGGCGAGGGTGGCGGCCTCGGCGATGGTCAGGTCCTTGTTGCTCTTGCTGAAGTAGCGCTGGGAGGCGGCCTCCACGCCGTACGCGCCGTTCCCGTAGTACGTGATGTTGAGGTAGTTGGTGAGGATCTGCTCCTTGGGCAGTTCCTCCTCCAGCCTGATCGCGACCTTGAGCTCCTGGATCTTGCGGCCCAGGGTCTTGCGCTGGGCCTCCAGGACGGCGTTCTTGTCTTCGCCGGCCTTCTCCACGTTGACGTTCTTCACGTACTGCTGGGTCAGGGTGGAGGCGCCCTGGGCGGCGGTGCCGCTCTCCGCGTTCTTGCTGAGTGCGCGCAGGACGCCCTTGAGGTCGACGGCGCCGTGCTCGTAGAAGCGGGCGTCCTCGATGTCGACCTGGGCGTGCCGCATGTACGGCGACATCTGGTCGGGAGTGAGGACGGTGCGGTCGCGCTCGTAGACCTTCGCGATCAGGCCGCCCTTGGCGTCGAAGATCTGGGTGGCCTGGGTGAGCGGCGGGGTCTTGAAGTCGTCGGGAATGTCGTCGAAGCCCTCCGCCGTGCTCTTGGCGGTCAGTCCGATGCCGCCGGCGACGGGCAGGGCGAGGCCCGCCAGCAGCACGCCGGACACGACGCTCACACCGATGAAGGTCGCGCCGAAGCGGACGAGCCGGAGCGGCGACCTGCGGGGAGGACGGGGATCGGTGGCGTCGGAGGAATTCACTATCGGACGGGGATTCGATTCCATTCCGGAATGCTAACCGTTGGTCCTCGCTGGGCGAACGATTTTTCGGGGCTTGTTGTCACGGGCGTGCAACAGGTTTCTCGGGCGGCTTTGGATTGGTCTGGTTGTATACGAACTTCACGAATGGGAAGAATTCTGAATTCTGCTGAATGTGCACTCCGTGAGGCCCCCCTCGAGTGCGCGCCCCTTCCCCCTCTGCGCTCCTGACATCCCTTTGATGCGGTGAGGGGGGCGAAAGGTTGCGCGTCTTCGGTGGAGCGGGTGGGCTCAGCGGGGTCGGGCGATGCGGGCGGTGCCGGCGTCCGGGTCGATGCCGGTGCGGGGTGGGGCGCCGGAGTGGTCGTCGTCGCGGAGGGTGAGCCGGGCCTGGGGTGCGGCACGATGGGGGGCGTGGGAGAGCGGAGATACGAGCACGCGCCGGCGGGGACGCTGGCGGGGTTGTTGCAGCGCGGGCGGGGCCTGGGTGCGGTGATGGCGGCGGAGGATCCGGGGGCGGCTGCCGAGTTGGTGTACGGCTGCGTCCGGTGGGAGTGGCGCTGGGATTCGCAGGTGGACGACCGCCACCTGTACCTGGCGAGGCTGATCCGGGACCTGGAGCTGCCGCTCGGGCCGGTGGTCGAGGTGCTGGCCGGTGGTGAGGACGCGTGCGGGCGGGCCGCCCGGGTGCTGGAGTTGCTGGCGCTCAGTGGATCGGTGGAGGCCCGGGAGGCGCTGCGGGCGTACATCCGGGACGGTGAGCACCGGTTCGACGTCCTGGAGTCGGTGGCGGAGGCCTGGCCGTGGGAGTGGTGGGGCGATCTGGAGGAGGTCGTCCGGGACCGGTCGAGCGGGGCGGAAGCCGAGCCGGCGGGTGTGGCTGAACAGCCGGATCCGATGGCCGAGTTGGCGAGCGGTGCGCTGTTGGAGCTGCTGGCCGACCCCGAGGAGCCGGATCGCCGGAAGGTCGGCGCACTGCGCGTGCTGTTCGGGCGGGAGCCGGAGGTTGGGATCGTCCCCCTCGTTCCGTCCCTGGGCACGGCCGATGGCGGGTATCCGCTGCCGCGGCTGCCCGGCGTGATCCGCAAGCTCGACGCCCTCGCGATGCCGGCCGCCCGGGAGTGGGCCGCCTCGAAGGCCCGCTGGCTGGCCTGGGAAGGCCTCGCGGTGCTGGCCGAGCACGGCGAGGAGCAGGACGTCCCGACGCTCGTCGCCGAGCTGGAGCAGGACTGGGTGGACCGGGTTTGGTGCGGCCCCGACCGCATGGCCCGTGGGCTGGCGCGGTTCGGCCCCGGGGCGGCCGAGGCGGTGTCGCTGCTGCGCCGGTTCTGGTTGTGGACGCCGCACTCGTACGAGCGGGCCGCGTACCTCGAGGCGCTGGCGGCGATGGGGTCGGCCGGGATGGATCAGGCGTACACGGAGTCGCTCTGGGACTGCGAGGCCGACGCGCGCCTCCTGGGGGTCGAGCACGCTCCTGATGGGCCCGAGGTGAGGCGGCGGCTGGCCTACCTCCGGGACGATCCGATCGAGGAGCCGGAGGTCAAGAACGCGGCCGAGGCGCGGCTGGCCGGCCTCGCCGATCCGGGGTGAGTCCCTCCGGGGTGAGGCGGGCTAGAGTGGACGCGTGAACGTGTGAGTGATGGTCCGGACCCCGTGAGGTGTTCCGGGCCACCTCCATTTCCAGGGGAATGCTCCTGTGACCTGCACGTTCGCCGGCCCACCAGATCAGCACCAGAGCCTCCGGAGGCCCCGCCTTGAGCGACCAGCCGTTCGCGCATCTGCACGTCCACACCGAGTACTCGATGCTGGACGGCGCCGCCCGGCTGAAGCAGATGTTCAAGGAGGTCGAGCGGCTGGGCCAGACCCACGTCGCGATGACCGACCACGGGAACATGTACGGCGCCGCCGAGTTCCACAGGCAGGCGACCGACGCGGGCATCACCCCGGTGATCGGCATCGAGGCGTACGTCGCCCCCGAGTCGCGCTCGAACACCAAGCGCATCCTGTGGGGCCAGCCGCACCAGAAGAAGGACGACGTCTCGGCGTCCGGCGCGTACACCCACAAGACCATCTGGGCCCGGAACAAGGAGGGCCTGCACAACCTCTTCAAGCTGACCTCGCGCTCCTACGCCGAGGGCTGGCTGGTGAAGTGGCCCCGGATGGACAAGGAGCTGATCTCCGAGCTGTCCGGCGGCCTGATGGCCACCACCGGCTGCCCCTCCGGCGAGGTGCAGACCCGGCTGCGCCTCGGCCAGTTCGACGAGGCCGTGAAGTCCGCCGCCGACTACCAGGACATCTTCGGCAAGGAGAACTACTTCCTGGAGCTGATGGACCACGGCCTCGAGATCGAGAAGCGGGTCCGCGACGGGCTGTTGGAGATCAGCAAGAAGCTGAACATCCCCCCGGTGGTCACCAACGACTCGCACTACACCACCGAGGCCGACGCCGGCGCCCACGACCTGCTGCTCTGCGTGCAGACCGGCAAGAACCTCTCGGACCCGGACCGCTTCCGCTTCGACGGCACCGGCTACTACATCAAGTCGGCCGCCGAGATGTACGCGCTGGACTCCTCGGACGCCTGGCAGGAGGGCTGCCGCAACAGCCAGCTGCTGGTCGCCTCCCGGGTCGACACCGAGGGCATGTTCAAGTTCAAGAACCTGATGCCCCGCTTCCCCATCCCGGAGGGCTTCGAGTCCGAGGCGGACTTCTTCAAGTCCAAGGTCTGGGAGGGCATGGACTGGCGCTTCCCGGGCGGGTACGACGAGGAGCACAAGAAGCTCGCCGAGTACGAGATGGACACCATCATCCAGATGGGGTTCCCGGCGTACTTCCTCGTGGTCGCCGACTTCATCATGTGGGCCAAGAGCCAGGGCATCGCGGTGGGCCCGGGCCGTGGCTCGGCGGCCGGTTCGCTGGTCGCGTACGCGATGGGCATCACCGACCTCGACCCGATCCCGCACGGCCTGATCTTCGAGCGCTTCCTCAACCCCGAGCGCATCTCGATGCCCGATGTCGACATCGACTTCGACGAGCGCCGGCGCGGTGACGTGATCCGCTACGTGACCGAGAAGTGGGGATCCGACAAGGTCGCCATGATCGTCACGTACGGCACCATCAAGGCGAAGGCCGCCATCAAGGACTCCTCCCGGGTCCTCGGCTACCCGTACGCGATGGGCGACCGGATCACCAAGGCGATGCCGCCGGACGTCATGGGCAAGGGCATCCCGCTGTCCGGCATCACGGACCCGAGCCACCCGCGGTACGGCGAGGCGGGCGAGATCCGCGGGCTGTACGAGACCGACCCGGACGTCAAGAAGGTCATCGACACCGCGCGCGGCATCGAGGGCCTGATCCGTCAGCCCGGCGTGCACGCGGCCGGCGTCATCATGTCCGCCGAGCCGCTGACCGACCACATCCCGGTCTGGACCCGGCACACCGACGGCGTCACCATCACGCAGTTCGACTACCCCACCTGTGAGGGCCTCGGCCTCCTCAAGATGGACTTCCTCGGCCTGCGCAACCTGACGATCATGGACGACGCCGTCAAGGCGATCGAGAAGAACAAGGGCATCAAGATCAACCTGCTTGATCTGCCCCTGGACGACAAGCCGACCTACGAGCTGCTGGCGCGTGGTGACACGCTGGGCGTCTTCCAGCTCGACGGTGGGCCGATGCGCTCGCTGCTGCGGCTGATGAAGCCCGACAACTTCGAGGACATCTCGGCCGTTCTGGCCCTGTACCGGCCCGGTCCGATGGGCGTCAACTCCCATACGAACTACGCGCTGCGCAAGAACGGGCAGCAGGAGATCACCCCGATCCACCCGGAGCTGGAGAAGCCCCTGGAGGAGGTGCTCCGGCCCACCTACGGCCTGATCGTGTACCAGGAGCAGGTGCAGAAGGCCGCGCAGATCCTGGCCGGCTACTCGCTCGGCCAGGCAGACCTGCTGCGCCGCGCGATGGGCAAGAAGAAGAAGGAGATCCTGGAGGCGGAGTTCGTCCCCTTCCAGAAGGGCTGCCGCGAGCGCGGCTACTCCGACGAGGCCATCCAGGCGGTGTGGGACGTCCTCGTCCCCTTCTCCGGCTACGCGTTCAACAAGGCGCACACCGCCGGGTACGGGCTGGTCTCGTACTGGACGGCGTACCTCAAGGCGAACTACCCGGCCGAGTACATGTCCGGCCTGCTGACCTCGGTGAAGGACGACAAGGACAAGTCGGCGGTCTACCTCAACGAGTGCCGCAAGATGGGCATCCAGGTGCTGCCGCCGGACGTCAACGAGTCCGACTCCGACTTCACGCCGCACGGCAGCGACACCGTCCGGTTCGGGCTCACCGCCATCCGCAACGTCGGTGGGCCGGTCGTCGAGTCGATGATCCGGACGCGAAAGGCGAAGGGGAAGTTCGCCTCCTTCCCGGACTTCCTGGACAAGGTGGAGTCGGTGGTCTGCAACAAGCGGACCGTCGAATCGCTGATCAAGGCAGGGGCGTTCGACTCGCTCGGGCACACCCGCAAGGGCCTGAGCGCCCAGTTCGAGCCGATGATCGACAACGTCGTCGGGGTGAAGCGGAAGGAGGCCGAGGGGCAGTTCGACCTCTTCGGCGGCGACGCCACCTCGGACGAGCCCGGCTTCGGGCTGGACGTCGTCTTCTCCGAGGAGGAGTGGGAGAAGTCCTTCCTGCTCGCCCAGGAGCGGGAGATGCTCGGCCTGTACGTCTCCTCGCACCCGCTGCACGGCATCGAGCACGTGCTCGCCGACAAGTCGGACTGCGCGGTCGCCGACCTCGCGGAACGACCGGACGGCACGATCGTCACCATCGGCGGCATCATCTCGGGCCTCCAGCGGAAGATGACCAAGCAGGGCAACGCCTGGGCGATCGCGACGGTGGAGGACCTGGCGGGCTCCATCGACTGCATGTTCTTCCCGGCCAGCTACCAGCTGGTCTCCTCCCAACTGGTCGAGGACGCCGTGGTGTTCGTGCGCGGCAAGCTCGACAAGCGGGAGGACGTGCCGCGGCTGATGGGCATGGAGCTGTCCGTCCCGGACCTGTCGAACGCGCACGCCGAGGCGCCGATCACCATCAACATCCCGAGCGGGAAGGTCACCCCGCCGCTGGTGGCCCGGCTCAGCGAGGTGCTGACCCACCACAAGGGCACCACCGAGGTGCGGGTGCGGCTGGAGGGCCGCAACAAGACGACGGTGCTGCGGCTGGACCGGCACCGGGTGAAGTCGGACCCGGCGCTGTTCGGGGACCTGAAACAGCTGCTCGGGCCGAGCTGTCTGGCCGGCTAGAGCGGGGAGCCGAGGCCCGGGGTGCGTACGCGTCCCGGGCCTTCGCGTGTTCAGGCGCCGCTGCCGAGGCCCGGGGGGACGGCCGTGTGGAGGGCCGAGACGAAGGCGGAGATGGCCGGGTGGGAGCCCGCGCCGGCGCGGAAGGCGGCGCGGGTGCGGCGGTACATGGGCAGGCGGGTGAGGACGACGCCCGGCGGGGGCTGGGCGGTGCCGAGGTGGGGGACCAGGGCGACGCCCTGACCAGCGGCGACCAGGGCGAGCACCGTGGTGAAGTCGTCGATCTGGTGCCGGATCCGGGGCGCGAAGCCCGCCGCCTCGCAGGCCCGGACGGCCATGGTGTGGCACAGGGTGCCGGGCGGGGACATGATCCACGGCGCGCCGCGCTGCTCGGCGACCGTCCCCGGGGCGCGGGCGGCCAGGTACATCGGCTCGGTGAAGACCGGGCGGGTCACCGCGAGGCCCGGCTCCGGGTCGGCCGGGACGAGGTCGTACTCGTGGACCAGCGCCACGTCCAGCTCGCCCGCGCGCAGCGCCGCGCCGACGGCCGCCGGGTCGACCTCGGTGACCATCGGCTCCAGCCCCGGGTGCCAGGCGGCCAGGCCACCGAGCGCCGCCGGGATGATCGCGCGGGCCGCCGAGGGGTAGGTGCCGATCCGCAGTGGCCCGGCCAATCCCCGCCTGGCGTGGGCGAGTTCGGCGCCCGCCTGCTCCAGCAGGGCGAGCACGGCCTCGGCGTGGCGGACCAGGCCCAGCCCGGCCGGGGTTAGGGTGACCCGCCGCCCGGTGCGCTCCAGCAGCGGGACGCCGGCCTCCTTCTCCAGGACGGACAGCTGCTGCGACACCGCCGAAGGGCTGAAGGACAGCGCCTCGGCGACGGCCGCGATGGTGCCGAGGTGGGCGAGTTCGCGCAGCAGGCGCAGGCGTCGGACGTCGAGCATCGGCTCAGCTTACGAGAAGCGTCGGAAATGTGAACTGGACCTGGGCGATCGGCGGGCCGCAGGATCATTGGCATGGAACTCAGGAGCCTGGAACTCGAGGGCATCTACATCCCGCTGATCACCCCCTTCGCCGCCGACGGCAGCGTCGCGCTCGACGCGCTGGAGAAGCTCGCGCACGAGGTCCTGGACGCCGGGGCGGCCGGCCTGGTCGCGCTCGGCACCACCGGTGAGCCCGCCGCGCTGACCGCCGAGGAGCGGGACGCGGTGGTGGACGTCACCGCGGCCGCCTGCGCCGAGCGCGGGGCGCAGCTGATCGTCGGCGCCTCCGGCGGCGACACCAGGGCCGTCGGCGAGGCGCTGGCCGCGCTCGGCGCGCGGGTGCCGCGGGCGGCGGCGCTGGTCACCACACCGGCTTTCGTCCGGGCGGGCGAGGCCGGGACGGTCGCGCACTTCCGGGCGCTGGCCGCGAGCAGCCCGCTGCCGCTGGTCGTCTACCACATCCCGTACCGCACCGGACAGCAGCTCTCCACCGCCGCGCTGCGCGAACTGGCCGCGATCGAGGGCGTGGTGGGCGTCAAGTACGCGACCGGCGGGCTGGACCAGACGGCCGCCGAACTGCTCGCCGACACCCCGGCCGGGTTCGCGGTGATGACCGGCGAGGACGCGTTCCTGGCGCCGATGCTGGCGCTCGGCGCGGCCGGCGGCATCCTGGCCTCCGCGCACCTGGCGACCGGCCGGTTCGTGGAGCTGTACCAGGCCTGGCGGGCCGGGGACGTCGAGCGGGCCCGGGCGCTCGGGCATCGGCTGACCGGCCTGGCGCTGTCGGCCTTCACGGCGCCGAACCCGGCGGTGACCAAGGGCGTGCTGCACGCCCAGGGCCGGATCCCGACCCCGGACGTGCGGCTGCCGCTGCTGCCGGCCGGGGAGGCGGAGGTCGCGGCCGCCCTGGCCCTCGCGAGTGGTCTGGACCAGTAGGGCCGTCCGGGGGCCCTCTCACACCGTGGAACAGCAGCTCGTACGACGCCCGTGACAAGGCATGATGGGCAGAGTGCGGCTGTAGACAGCACCATCCAGAGGAGTAGTCGGAATGAAGATCGGCATTGTCGGGGCCACCGGCCAGGTCGGCGGCGTGGTCCGCGAGATCCTGGCTGAGCGCAACTTCCCGGTGGAGCAGCTGCGGCTGTTCGCCTCGGCCCGCTCGGCCGGGCGCACGCTGCCCTGGCAGGGCACCGAGGTCCCCGTCGAGGACGCCGCCACGGCCGACTACACCGGCCTGGACATCGTGATCTTCTCGGCCGGCGGCTCCACCTCCAAGGCCCTGGCCCCCAAGGTCGCCGCCGCCGGTGCCGTCGTCATCGACAACTCCTCCGCCTGGCGCCGCGACCCCGAGGTCCCGCTGGTCGTCTCCGAGGTCAACCCGGAGGCCATCGCCGACCGACCCAAGGGCATCATCGCCAACCCGAACTGCACCACCATGGCCGCCATGCCCGTGCTGCGCCCGCTGCACGAGGAGGCGGGCCTCGCCGCCCTGGTCGTCTCCACCTACCAGGCCGTCTCCGGCAGCGGCGTGGCCGGCGTGGCCGAGCTGCAGGACCAGGCCGCCAAGGTCGTGGACGGCGCCGCCGGGCTCGCCCACGACGGCTCCGCCGTCGAGTTCCCCGAGCCCAAGGTCTACCAGCGGCCGATCGCCTTCAACGTGGTGCCGCTGGCCGGCTCCATCGTCGAGGACGGCTCGAACGAGACCGACGAGGAGCAGAAGCTGCGCCACGAGAGCCGCAAGATCCTCGGAATCCCCGCTCTCAAGGTCGCCGGCACCTGCGTGCGCGTCCCGGTCTTCTCCGGCCACTCGCTGCAGATCAACGCCCGCTTCGAGCGCCCGATCAGCCCCGAGCGGGCCGTCGAACTGCTCACCGGCGCCCCCGGCGTCGAGCTGTCCGAGATCCCCACCCCGCTGCAGGCGGCCGGCCGGGACCCGAGCTACGTCGGCCGCATCCGGGTCGACGAGACCGTGGAGAACGGCCTTTCGCTGTTCGTCTCCAACGACAACCTGCGCAAGGGCGCCGCGCTCAACGCCGTCCAGCTGGCCGAGTTGGTGGCCGAGGAGCTCAACGGCTGACGCCGCGTGTGACGTTTGGCGGGCCCCGTCGTTGAACGGGGCCCGCCTTCGTGTTTCTTTGCGACTCGTTGGGGCGGCTGTTGCGGGACCGGGACATCCCCCGAGGTTCGGGCCGCGAACCATGGGGAAGAGGTGACCCAACGATCGGGCGGTCACGGGGGCCCCTCACCCCGAACGTTCGGCCGACGGGCAGATCGCCTACCCAGACCGACCTCCGAGGGCGAGCGGAAAGAGGTGCGCAGATGGACCGCTGTGTCGTCCTGGTGGACGCCGGATACCTGTTGGGCGCCGCCGCCAGCCTGCTCGCCGGGGACCCCTCCCGCTCCAAGGTCACCGTCGACCACGCCGCGCTGATCAGCGCCCTGCGGGAACGCGCCGAGGCTGAGACCGGGCTGCCGCTGCTGCGGATCTACTGGTTCGACGCGGCCCCCGACCGCCGCCCGATGCCCGAACACCGGCGGCTGCGCGTCCTGCCCCGGGTCACCGTACGGCTGGGCGCCCTCACCCGGGCCGAGGGGCGCTGGGTGCAGAAGGGCGTGGACGCCGCGATGCACGCCGAACTCTCCGAGCTCGCCCGCAACCGGGCCTGCGCCGATGTCGTGCTGATCACCGGCGACGGCGACCTGCTGCCCGGGATGATGACCGCCAAGGAACACGGCGTGGCCGTGCACCTGTGGGCGTTGCAGGCCGCCGACGGGGACTTCAACCAGTCCGAGGACCTGGTCGGCGAGGCCGACGAACGGCGGGTGCTGGACCGCGAGTGGATCGAGGGGTCCTTCTCGCTGCGGGACCACTCTCCGGTGTTCCCCGCCCCCGGGACGGGCGGCGCCCGCCAGGAGATCGCCAAGATCCTCTCCGCCCCGCCGGCCCCCCTGCCCAGCGTGGTGCCCCCGGGCGTCCGGCCGGCCGCCGCGGCGGTGCCCGAGGAGCCCGCCGCGCACGGGCGGCCGCAGCCGGCCGCGGCGCTGCGGGTGGTGCCCACCCCGAAGGACCTCGCCGGGCGGGTCTCGGCCGTCACCCCGATCACCCCGGCGGCGGGCCTGCCCGCCAACGGGAACGCGGCGGGCGGGCCGGTGGCCAACGGGCACGCGCCCGGCGGCCCGGTACTGCGCTGGTCCTCCGACCGCGGCTGGGTCGACCGGCCCGCGCCCGAGCCCTCCGTCACCGCCGGGGACGGCCTGCCGACCCTGGCCCAGCTGACCACCGCCGAACAGCGCTGGGCCGACCGGGAGGAGGACATCACCACCATCGGCGGCGACGCCCACGAGGTCGGGCAGGTCTTCGCCCGGCGCTGGAGCGAGCGGCTCGGCGACCTCGAACGGCTCACCGTGCTCTGGCCCGACTACCCGCGCATCCCGCACCGGGTCGACGGCGAGCTGCTGCGCTACGCGGCCCGCTTCGGGCTGCTCGCGCACAAGGACGACCAGATCGACGAACACGACCGCTACGCCATCCGGGCCGGGTTCTGGAAGGAACTCGCGGCCCGGGTGCCGGGCGGGTCGATGGTGGTGGACGACTGACCGCTGCCCACGGCCCCGGCTGACCGCTGACCGGGTCCCCGGCGATCGGCCCCCGTTGTCCGGTTCGCCCGTGTGAGCGCGTAAAGTCTCCGGTCGTGAACGAGACGGCCGGGCCAGCACCCCAGGACACCCCGCCGTGCGTCGCCGTACGCGACCTGGTCAGGACCTACCGCAGCGGGCGCGGCGCCGCCGCCACCCGGATCCGGGCCAACGACGGGATCAGCCTGACCGTCCGCCAGGGCGAGATCTTCGGGCTGCTCGGGCCCAACGGCGCCGGGAAGTCCACCCTGGTCCGCCAGCTCACCGGCCTGCTGCGGCCGGACTCCGGGACGGTCGAACTGCTCGGGCACGACATCGTCCGCCATCCCGAGCGGGCCGCCCGGCTGCTCGGCTACCTCGGGCAGGAATCCACCGCGCTGGACGAGCTGACCGTCGCGCTGGCCGCCGAGACCACCGGGCGACTGCGCGGGCTCAGCCGCTCCGCGGCGCGTTCCGCGGCGGCGGACGTCCTCACCGAGCTCGGGCTGGAGCCGATCGCCGCGCGGCCGCTCGCCAAACTGTCCGGCGGACAGCGGCGGCTCGCCTGCTTCGCGGCCACCCTGGTCGGGGAACGGCCGCTGCTCGTCCTGGACGAACCGACCACCGGCATGGACCCGGTCGCCCGGCGGGCCGTCTGGTCGGCCGTCGACCGGCGGCGGGCCGACCACGGCACGACGGTGCTGCTGGTCACCCACAACGTGATCGAGGCCGAGACCGTCCTCGACCGGGTCGCCGTGGTGGACGAGGGCCGGGTCATCGCGTGCGACACCCCCGGCGGGCTCAAGGCCCTCGTGGACGGCGACGTCCGGCTCGACCTGGTCTGGCGGGACGAGGCGCCGACCGGCGTCCCCGCCGTCGCCGAACTCGCCGAACGGGCCGAACGCACCGGGCGCCGCTGGACCGTCCGCACCACCCCCGAGCAGGCCCGCGAACTGGTCGCCGCCGTCACCAGCGGCCCGGCCTTCGCCGCCCTCGACGACTTCACCCTCGCCACCCCGAGCCTCGAGGACGCCTACCTCAAGCTGGGCGGCCGCCACGGAGGACTGGCCAAATGACGCTGCTCTCGGTGCCCCCGCAGACCCGTCGGTCCGCCGTTCCCCCCGCCCCGCTCGCCCCCGCGGCGCGGCTGCTGCCCGCGCTCGCCGCCGTGTACCGGGCACAGCTCGCCCGGGCCAAGGTGGCGCGCATCCCGCTGCTGTTCGTGGCCACCTTCCAGTCCGTCGGCATCCTGGTGATGATGCGGGGCGTCGTGGACGCCGGGCAGAGCTCGGCGGCGCGGTCCGTGGTCGCCGGGTCCAGCGTGCTGGTGGTGGCGTTCGTCGCGCTCAACCTGCTGGCCCAGTACTTCGGCAAGCTGCGGGCCACCGGAGGCCTCGACCACTACGCGACGCTCCCGGTGCCCGCCGCCTCGGTGGTGCTCGGCGCGGCCGCCGCGTACGCCTCCTTCACCCTGCCCGGGACGGTCGTCACGGCCGGCATCGGCGCGGTGATGTTCGGACTGCCGCTGGGGCAGCTGTGGGTGCTGCTCGCCGTCGTGCCGCTCGCCGGGGCCGCGCTGTCCGGGCTCGGCGCGGCCTGCGGGCTGCTGGCGCCGCGGCAGGAGATCGCGACCATGCTCGGGCAACTCGGCATGTCGGCGGCCCTGCTGCTCGGCGTGCTGCCCGTCGACCACCTGCCGCAGCCGGTGCTGTGGCTGCGCGACCTGCTGCCCTCGACCTACGGGGTCGAGGCCTTCGCGCGGACCTTCGCGCCCCACCCGGACTGGGGGATGGTGCTCGCCGACCTCGGGGTGTGCGCGGCGGTCGGCGTGGTGTCGCTGGCCCTGGCCACCTGGGCCTACCGGCGGGCGGTCGCGCGGTAGGGGGCTGTCGGGCGCTCGGGCGGCCGTTCGGGTGGGTGTTCGGGTGGGTGGGCCGTTCGGGCGACCGTCGTGAAACGATGGGGCCTGTGACCGTACCGAACACGCCTCCGGAACCCGCCCGCGCCGACGTGCCGGCCGAGCCGGGAGCCGTACCCGACCCGTTCGCACCGCCGCCGGTCTCCGCGGAGGAGCCACCGGCCGGTCTGCCGCCGGCTCCGCCGGTCGCGGAGCACCCGCTGCCGGACGAGCTGAAGATCGGGTCCGGGGTCGTGCTCGCCTGCCTGCTGGTCGGACTGGTGATGGCCGGGCTGTGGGCCTGGCTCGCGCCCAAGGTGCCGCTGGTCGTGGACGGGGACCGGATCCTCTACGTCGACCCCGAAGGGGAGCAGCGGGCCGGGGCCGACGCCGTGTTCGTGCTGATCGGGCTCGGCGCGGGCGTCCTCACGGCGCTCGGGGCCTTCCTGGTGACCCGCAAGCGCGGCGGCGGGATCTCGGTCGCGCTGGGGCTGGCGATCGGCGGACTGCTCGGCTCGATCGGGGCCTGGAAGCTCGGGCGCTGGCTCGGGCCCAGCGACAACCTGATCGGGGAGGCCCGGCGGGTCGGCAACGGCGGGCACTTCGACGCGAGCATCGACCTGGGGGCGCTGGGAGCGCTGCTGGTGTGGCCGATGGCGGCGATGGTGGTGCTGCTGGCGCTGTCGGCGGCGTTCGGGAAGCGGGAGGAGGACCCGCCGCCGTACTGGGGGGTGCCGGCGGGGACGTACGGGCCTCCTGCGGGTCCTCCTGCGGAGGGGGCTCCGGCTCCGGTGGACGGGCCGGTGCGGGGGGCTGAGGAGCGGGAGCAGGGCTGAGTCTCATGGGTGGGCTGGAAGGCCGGCGGCCGGGTGCGGGCCGGGGCCTTCCGCTCCGCGCGGTTCCCCGCGCCCCTGTCCTGTCGCTTTCGGGGCGCGGGGATTTTGGGTTGGAGGCGTCTCAGCGGGCGATGGGGGCGGTGTGGGCCTGGGTGAGGGTGATGAGGTCGGTGGGGGTCAGTTCCACCTCGAGGCCGCGGCGGCCCGCTGAGACGTAGACGGTGGGGTGGGTGAGCGCGCTGGCGTCGATCACGGTCCGGAGCGGGCGGCGCTGGCCCAGGGGGGAGATGCCGCCGCGGACGTAGCCGCTGCTGCGTTCGGCGGCGGCCGGGTCGGCCATGGCGGCGCGCTTGCCGCCGACGGCGGCGGCCAGCGCCTTGAGGTCGAGTTGGCCGGCGACCGGGACCACGCCGACGGTGAGGGTGCCGTCCACGTCGGCGACCAGGGTCTTGAAGACGCGTTCGGGGGCCACGCCGAGGGCCTCGGCGGCCTCGCCGCCGTAGGAGGCGGCGGCCGGGTCGTGGTCGTAGGCGTGGACGGTGAAGGGGACGGCGGCGGTCTCCAGGGCGACGGTGGCCGGGGTGCCCTGGCCGCCCTTCTTGGGCTTCTTGGCCATGCGGGGGTCCTGGGTCGGTCGGGGCTTCGGTTCGGGGCTTCGGCTCGGGGCTTCGGTTCGGGGCTTCAGTTGGGGCTGAAGGACTGGCGGGTGAGGTCGACCGCGGGCAGCGAGGGCAGCCAGCTGAGCACGGCGCTCTCGCGGCGCAGCAGGTCGAGTTCGGTGCGCAGCCGCTGGGCGGTGTCGGGGCAGGCGAGCAGCTGCTGCTTGACCGGGGTCTCGAACACCGAGGCGGCGGCGACCAGGTAGGAGAGCACCTGGGGGTCGTCGGGGAGCTGCTGGCGGCCGTGGGTGGTGGCTTCGCGGGCGCCGGCCAGGCGCTTCTGGTAGACCCGGAAGGCCCGCTCGACCTCGGCGGCGAGGGCGCCGGAGCCCTCACCGGGGCGTTCCTCGATCGGCTCGATCTCACCGGTCAGGTACGGACCGGTGACGTCCACGGAGCGCAGCCAGAACCGGGTGGTTCCGGTGACCAGCAGCTCGTAGCGGCCGTCGGGCTGGGGCTGGGCGGAGGAGAGGTCGGCGACGCAGCCGATGTGGAACATCGCCTCCAGCGGGTCCCCGGTGACGGTGCCGAGCCCGTCGAGCGGGCCGGCCGGGCCGTCCTCGGGCCGGACCGGGGCGACCTCGCGGCCGTCCTTGATGGCGAGCACGCCGAAGCGGCGCGGCTCGTCCTCGGGCCGTTCGAGCAGGTCGGCGACGAGACGGCGGTAGCGCTCCTCGAAGACGTTCAGGGGCAGCACGAGGCCCGGGTAGAGCACGGTGTTCAGCGGGAAGAGCGGTAGCCGTTCTGTCACGGCCGACAGCGTAGTTGCCCGGGGCCCGACCTTGTCGCCCGGTTATCGCCCCGCACCCGATCAGCGGACAGCACGGGACCGGCCGACGGGCTCAGCCGCGCTGGAAAGCGATCCGATCTCGCTGTCTACCTGAGCGCCGGTTCCGTGGCTGGGGCCGCATTCATGCGGTGGCGGACACGCCACGCCCGCGCAGGGCCGCGCGGGCACGGGCGGCGCCGCCGGGTGTGGCGGCGGCGCCGATGCCGATCGCGAGGGTCCTGGTGCCGCCGAGGCCCGCACAGGGGCGGCAGATGCCGGGTCGGGGCACCGGGTCGTGGCACTTGGCGCACTCTGCGGGTGGGGCCTGAGGTGCTCGGACGGGTGGCATCTTGCGTCGGAGGCGGTCGCGCAGGAGGGCCACCGGGGAGTGCACGGGCGTGGGCAGGGCGGGGAGCAGGGCTTGGGCCAACTCGGCCGCCGAACTGCCCCGCTCCAGCCACTGGGCGACGAGGGGCGCCAGTTGCCGCGCCTCGGCCTCGCCGAGGCGCAACCGCGGCTCGGGCCGGATCGCGCGGAAGAGCGCTGCCACCGCCGCGCCGGTCTGCTCGACCCGTTGCGTCAACTGGGCAGGGAGGGTGGGTACTTCTTCCGGTTCCTTTACGGGAGGGGTGACAGCGCGGCCGGTGCCCCGCTCACCGGCGGCCGGCTGGGGGACAGCCGGTGCGGACTGGGGCGTGTCGAACACATGGGCCTCGGAGCGCACGGTGCCGTTCGGCAGCCGGAACGTGTCGACGCGGTAGTACCCGGCGTCCTTCAGCTCCTTGAGCGCCCGGCGGATGGCGCCTCGCCCCTGCGGGCTGGTGTCGGCCATGTGCCGCCCGTCCTCGCGCCAACCGTCGGGGCGGGAGAGGAGATCGGCGAGGAGGCCGCGCGCGGTGAAGCTGAGGCGACGGTCCTGGAGGAGGCCGTTCGGAAGTACGGTGAAACAGCGCGCGTGGGCGCTACGATGAATCTGCATTGGGAGTGTCAGCTCCTGTGCCGGACCCCGGGGTGTTCCACCACCGCCGGGGTCAACTGTGTTCTGTTGATGATGCGGAAAGTAGCACATTCGCTACTGGGAGTGCGGAGCATTTGTGAAATCCGCAGCCGGAAGGGTTGTTGAGTGCGAGGCCGTGGTGGCGCCACCAAGGTCCCGCCCTTGACATCGGGGGCAAGGCTTCGCGGCGAGCGCTGACAATTATGGAGTCCGTGTCGCTGGTCAGATCCGGCGGCCGGTTGCCATGGGGTGGGCGCGTTCAAGGAGTTCGCGCACATGGGGGTTGCGGCGGTGCGGCCGGGTCGCGGAGAGCATCGTGCGGAAGCGGTCGTCGGCCCGGCCGGACTGGACGTGGGGGAAATCGTCCAGGGCGAGATTCCAGTTGTGCACAGCTTCCTCCAGCCGGCCGGCTTCGAGCTGCCATTCGGCGAGCATCGAGCGGTGACGGACGCGGGCCCGTCGGTACACGGTGGGCCGGACCTTCTCGGAGTGCAGGAGCGCGCGGATCGCGCCTTCACGGTCACCGAGCTCGTAGTTGACCTGGGAGACGTGGTAGGAGAGCGAGGACGGGTCGTAGGAGCCGTGGGCCTTCGCCTTGGACTCGGCCTGCTCCATGGCGACTTCGGCCGCACGGAGCATGGCGAGCGCTCCGGCGCGATCGCCGGTCCGGGCGAGGGCGTGGGCCTGCTGGCCGGCGAGGAAGGCGCGCATCCGCGGTCCTGCCTCGGGTGAGGCGGCCGCGGCGGCGTTCGCGTACCGCAGGGCAGGGGCGCCGTGGCCGAGTTCCACGGCCTGGACGCTCATGCCGCGCAGGGTGGTGCAGTAGGTGAGGTGGTCGCCGGCGGCCAGGGCGAGCTCCAATGCCTTGGTGTAGTAGCTCTGACCGAGCAGGTCCAGGCGCTCGTCCACGGCCATGTAGCCGGTCAGATACAGGTGATCGGCCGCAGCGGAGAGCATCGCCTTGCGCACCTCGTCGGAGGCGGTGGCCTTGAGGTACGGGGCGATGTTGTTGACCATGAACGCGGCGGCCATCGGGCGGGCGGTCCGGCCGCCGAACTGGTCGTCCAGTTCGCTGATCCGCTCGGTCATGGCGATCACGGACTGGACCTCGGCCATGCCGATCCTGGTGTGCGGATCGGCCTTCAGCCGCTCGAACCGCCCGACGACGTCCGGCCAGCCGGGGATGGTGAGGGCGACCGAATACAGGCCCGCCCCGAGTACGCCCCTGCGCGATGGGTCCATGTCCATGCTCCCGAGGTCGATCAGTCCAGCCACCGTATCCGTGGACTGGGGCTGAACGTCAGGGCGATCGGCGAAGCCTGCCTCGAACGCGGTGACGGGCCGCCCGAGCCGACGGGTCAGGGCCTCCAGGACGACCTTCTGGTATTTGGTCATGGGGCGGGTGCCCGAGACCCAGTGTGAGACGGCGGACTCGTCGTACTTGAGCTTGTATCCGACCTCAGTGCCGGTCCGGTTGACCGCGCGGGCGAACTCGCCGTTACTCGCCCACCGGCACTCTTCGATCAGCGCGGCGAGCTTGCCATTGGGTGTCCGTTCACGTGTTGACATCGCCGCCCCCAGGCCGGGTTTCAAGGGTTTCAAGCGTCAGGGGTGTCTCTACCGTGTTCACGCCGAGCACATGCCTGTTGACTCATTGTCAGGCCGAACGCGAGCCCCGCAAGACGGGGTTGCTTCGGCTCCGCGATCGGCGGTACCGCCCACCTGCTCGTCCATTCCCAGATGGCCGGTGCCGCTCTCCAGGCCAGTGCCGAAGGGTGCCCCACCGTGGTCATGCATTCCCATGTCTTCTTTCTGACCAGAGATCCGCTTTCCGTGCCCGTCGCCCGCCGCAGGGTGCGGACCCGCATCGCCAGCTGGGGTGTCCTGCTCGATGAGGACGCGCGGCTCGCATTGGACACGGTCACCTCCGAGCTGGTGACCAACGCCGTGCAGCACTCCGACCGGTCGATGTTCACCGTTGCCGTCTACGTGAGCGTCCGGCTGCGGCGGGCCCTGGTCGAGGTCTACGACGGCTCGATCGTGCTGCCCAGGCGCCGCTGGGCCGGTGCGGACGCGGAGAGCGGTCGGGGGCTGGAGCTGGTCGAGTGCCTGGCCCTGGCCCACGGGGCCGAGCGGACTGAGCGGGGCAAGCGGGTCTGGGCGGAGCTGGCGCTGCCCGAGCAGCCGGTGACTCGGCGGCAGGTCCTCGCTGGGCCGCGCCGAGCGGTCCGGGCCGTCGTGAATGCGATCGGCCGCCGTGGCCGGCCGCCGATACAGGCTCCGTACTGCCCCGGCAGCACCCGTCCCGCCGTTCCGGCTCGCTAGGCAGGAACCCCCGTCAGGAAGGGATCAGATCCAGTGACCAGCATGACCAGGACCAACGGCGTTCTCGGCCGCCGCGGGCTGCGGACCGGCGTCGAATGGTCGACCCCCGGTGCCGCCCGTGCGCGCGCCGCCCGGCTCGTCGCCGAACACCGTGCCCAGCAGCGGGAGATTATCCGTAACCCGCACCTGAGTGCCGCGTGGGCCCGCGCTGCCGTGCGCGCCCCGCAGCTGCTGGCCGCCGTCCACGAGGCCATTGGTTCGGACGTCGCGGTGGAGAACACCTTCCTCGTGGTGAAGTGGCCCAGCCGCACCTTCGAGATCCCCTGGCACCAGGACGGCATCGACGCCCGGCTCGAACTGGACCCCGACCGCTCGGTCTCCGCCTGGCTGGCCCTCAGCGACGCCACCGTGAGCAACGGCTGCCTGCACGCCGTACCCGGCTCCCATCACTTCGGCTACCTGCCGTTCGCCCCGGAGGACGAGCACGGCGCCGAACGCGGCCGAGCCGACCAGGCCAGCGGGTTCAACTCCGACAAGACCACCGCCTTTCCCCTGCGTGCCGGCACCGCCCTGCTCATGGACAGCCGTTTGCTGCACCGCTCCGGCACCAACTCCAGCGACGGCGCCCGCGTCGGCCTGAACGTCCGCTATGTCGCCCCCGGCGGCATCCGCCGCCGCGACCCCCAGAGCCCCAGCCCCGACCCGGTCACCGGGACGGGCTGGTAGCACCACCCAAGGGATCAACACCCCATCGAGAGGAGCACAACACCGTGACCATCCTCGAAGAGATCGCCACCCGCGAGGACCTGGTGACCCGGGTCCGCGTCCTGACCGGGGAGGACGCCGACGCGGCCCGCCGCGCCGACAAGACCCCGATCGCCAAGTCCGACTGCACCTACTACTGCCCCGACGCGGCCACCGCCGAGCGGTGCATCCAGTCCCTGCGCGAGTCCGACGAGCGCCTGCGCAACCGCCCCGAGGAGCTCATGCTCTGGGACTGGCAGTGCACCTACTGGGAGGCCGAGGCCGGCAACCCCAACGGCGGAGGCACCGTCCTCCTCGGCGTCGCCTGGTACGACCAGAAGTTCTTCGACGACCGGCGCGACGCCTGGTTCGGCGCCATGCACCAGCGGATCTACCAGCAGCTCGGCATCCAGCTGGAGGACATCACCGTCACCCACTGGCAGCTGATCGCCAGCTGACCTGAGCAGTACCAGCACACCGGCCGGGCCCCGCGCCGCGGGGCCCGGCTCGGCTCAGTCGCGGGCCGCCAGCTCCGGAACCGGCTCGACCTCTGGCAGCGGCCGGCGGCCCCGTGCCAGGGCGAGCACCAGCACGGCACCCGCCCAGCCGACCACCGTCACCACCAGGCCGCCGACCAGGAATGCGACCCTCGGGCCGGTGGCGGCCAGCGCCGGGACGAACAGCATCGAGACCGTCCCGCAGGTGCGGATCACGGTCAGGTCCACCGTCAGCAGCCGCCTGCGGGCGGCCGGAGGGAACAGTGCGAAGTGCGTGGACAGCGCGATCTGCAGGAACGGCGACACCGCCCCCGACAGGACGGACAGTGTCAGCAGCACCGGCAGCGACCCGGCCAGCCCGGTGGCCGCCAGCACCAGCCCGGACACCGCCCACGCCGCGCAGTACACCGCCGTCAGCGGCGCCGGCAGCCGCACGTTCCCTGCCGCCAGGTTCCCGGCCAGGGCCCCGGCGCCGGTACAGGCCAGCACCGCCGCGTAGGCAGAAGCCCCGGCGTCGAGGTGGGCAGCCAGCAGCGCGGGCATCGCCAGAGACACCGCCCCGGCGAAGATCCCGATCCCGTGCACGGCCAGCACCACACCGGTATCCGGATGGGTCCGCACCAGCGACCAGGCACCTGGCTGCGTCCCCGCCGGCTGCAGCCCGGCCTGCGGAGCGGCAGCACCCGGCCGGACGCTGGCGGCCAGCAGCACCAGGGCGAGCGCCGAGACGGCGAACGTCGCCGCGTCCACCCAGAACAGCCCGGCCAGCGGCATCACCGCCAGCAGCAGCCCGGCCGCCCCCGGCCCGGCGACGCGCGAGATCCGGCCGGTCAGGTCCATCAGCCCGCTGACGGCCTGGACCTCGTCCGGCCTGACCAGGTCCGGCACCATCGCGCCGAGGTTCGGGTCGAACAGGGCCCCGCCCACCCCCAGCAGAGCGGCCGAGGTGATCAGCCCCACCGTGCCGAACTCGGCCCACGCCCACGGCAGCGCGGCCACCAGGACCAGCCGGACCGCGTCCACCACCGCCAGAGCCAGCAGCGACGCGAACCAGTCCATTACCCGGCGTCCCAGCGTGCCCAGCACGACGTACGGCAGCGACTCGGCGACGGCCACCAGGCCCATTACCCCGGCGCCCGCGTGCTCCCACGCCATCCACATCACGGCCATCGCGTACAGCCGGTCGCCGAACACCGACGTTGTCTGCGCTCCCCACAGCAGGAGCACAGGTCCACGACGCAGCAACCGCACGTATCGCATGATCCACTCCGCCCCAGGAAGCACGAAGTCCCGGCAGCGAGCCGCCACCGGGAACTCCCCACACCCTAGGGCAACTTGAGGACTGTCCGGCGCAGGCGCCCCGAGCACGGCATCCAGCCGTCAGCTGCCACACCCACCACTCGCCCCCGGCCTCGAACTCCGGCAGGCTGACCATCAGAACACCAGCCGAAGAAAGCCATCCCGGAAGGACTTCTGTGCACCCCCTGATCACCGAGCTCGGCCTGGACGGCGACCCGAAGCTCCTGCACGAGCGACGCGGCACCACCTTCTTCAAGGTCGGCGACACCGCGTTGAAGATCACCGATGGCCTGATGGCTGGCCGCGAAGGTGAAGTCCTGGCCGTCCTCCGCGCCGATCACTACATCGCCCACGGCACCCACGGCACCCACGGCCAAGGCACCTGGCTGACCATGCGGTGGATCGACGGCACAAGCCTCTGGGACACCCTGGAACCCGCCCACCGCGGCGACGACACACCCGCCATCCGACGCTCGATCCTGACGGCCGCAGCCGAGGCCGCCGAAGCACTTGCCGACCTCCACGCCGCCGGTTGGACCCACGGAGACCTCCAACCCGACCACGTCGTCTTCGAGCACGACGCCGTACGAATCATCGACCTGGCCTGCGCCCAAGGCCCTGTCGCCCTACCGTTCTACGTCCACCGCGGCGGCCTGGCCCACACCACCGCCCCCGAGATCGCCACCCTGATCCTCGACACTACCGACCACATCACCACCACCCCCGAGGCAGACGTCTGGTCACTGGCCGCCTCCCTGTTCTGGTCCTGGACCCGCACCCCGCCGACCGACTACCGCGACCCGGACAGCGGCCGGTCCGAGCTCCTCGCCGACATTGCCGCCTGCCGCCCCCGAGAGCTCGCGGCTGTCCGGCCCTGGTCGTTCCCGCATTTCGAAGACGCTGTGCTCGCTGGCCTCACTCATGACCCTGAGCGGCGGCCGTCAGCTGCGGTTCTGGCCCAATCCTTTCGCTCCGCGAACGCGTAGGCCGCGACAACCGCTGGGTTGACGTTCCAGTTCGAGGGTGCTCGGCCCGCCTCATCACGACCCCGCTAGTTCCCGCTTCGCCGCCCCGCCGGATACGTCCGGCGGGGCGGCGAAACCGGTTGATCCCAACAACCTTGGCCGGGGCCGCTGTTGCCTTCACGGTTCTTGGAAAGGGTGGACCGGGCGCATGGCCTCCCGGGTGAGACCGGAGACCTCGCCGAAGTGCGGGTCGGAGTCGACCGAG
>NZ_JBSFGK010000074.1:0-39780 GCF_053596495.1 Kitasatospora sp. NPDC001683 | reverse complement strand
CCGATAAAACGCGCACGCCGAATACGCGCCGAGCCGCGACGCGAAAACGCGAAACGACCGGCACGAGCCGAGAAGTGGTGTTTCAGAGGATTGGCCGCTCCGGGACCGTCCGCGCAGACGCGTGTCCGGTGCTCCCTGCCGAGCGACTAGGAAACACTACCCCTCTGCGGATCCTGAGGCAAACCGGTTCCGGGAACCGCCCGCGTGCAGAGTGCGCGGCCCTGTTTCACGTACTCGCCGTTGGGGTGGTCGTTGGCGGTGACCCAGCGCAGGGCGGTGGCCTCGTCGCGGCCGACGTCGCGGTGCCGGCGGAGCAGACGTTCTTGACGGACGGTGTCCTCGGTGTCGACGTACCAGAGTTCGCGCAGCAGTCGGCGGACGTCCGGCCAGGGGTTTTCGGTGGCGGCGAGGTAGTTGCCCTCGGTGATGACCAGCCGGGTATGCGGGCGGACGACGTGGCGGGCGGCGACCGGCTCGTCCAGGGTGCGGTCGAAGTCGGGGACGTAGATGTCCTGGAAGCGGTCGGCGGCGACCCGGCGCAGCAGGGCGACGTAGCCGTGGGCGTCGAAGGTGGCCGGGGCGCCCTTGCGGTGGGTCAGGCCGAGGCGGTCGAGCTGGGCGGCCGAGAGGTGGAAGCCGTCGAGCGGGAGGTAGGCGGCGGTGCCGGGGCCTTCGACGCGTTCGACCTCGGCGACCAGATGGCGGGCCAGGGTGGACTTGCCGGCTCCGGGCGGGCCGGCAAGTCCGAGGATCGTACGGGCGTTGCTGCCCGGGCCGCGGAGGAGTCCGAGGGCAAGGGCGGTGAGGCGGTCCTCGTTCATGGCCGCACCCTACTCACTCACCCGGGCCCTGCCGTCGGTTCAGGCAACGGCAGGCGCAGAGGCAGCAGAGGCAGGGGTAGGGGCGAGGGCGGGCAGGTCCAGGGTGAGGGTGCCGGCGTCCGCGTCGAGCAGGGCCGGGACGCCGAGCGGGACGGTGAGGGTGGACGGGCAGTGGCCGAAGCCCAGTTCCCAGATCACGGGCACGCCGAGCCCGCCGAGGCGGTCGAGCATCACGTCCCGGACCCGTTCGGGCCGTCCGCAGCCCTCCCAGGAGCCGAGGACTATGCCGGCCACGCCGTCGAGGGCGCCGGAGCGCAGGAACTGGGTGAGCAGGCGGTCGAGCTGGTACGGGTGCTCGTTCACGTCCTCGAGGATCAGGATGCTGCCCTCGAAGGAGGGGCGGGCTGCGGGCGTGCCGCGCTCGGCCACGAGGACGTGGACGCAGCCTCCGGCGGTGACGCCGTGGGCGCGGCCGGGGACGAGTGCGGTGGCGGTGGGCGAGGTGAGGACGGTGGTGGTGGCGGGTTCGAAGAGGGTCCGGCGCAGGTGTTCGGCCGTCGGGCCGTCGTTCACGAAGGAGGCAGCGGAGGCCAGCGGCCCGTACAGGGTGGCGAGGCCGAGACGCTGGGCGAAGGCCTCGTGCAGGGAGCTGACGTCGCTGAAGCCGATGAGGGGCTTGGGCCGGGCGGCGCGCATCGCGGTCCAGTCGAGCAGGTCGACGATGCGGTGAACGCCGTAGCCGCCGCGGGCGCAGATGACGGCGTCGACGGTGGGGTCGAGCCAGACGCCCTGGAGGTCGGCGGCGCGGTCGGCGTCGGTGCCGGCCAGGTAGCCGAGGACGGGGTGGGTGTCGAGGACGTGCGGGGCGACGGTGACACGCAGGCCCCAGGAGCGGAGGATCGCGCAGCCGGCGCTGAGCCGCTGGGGGTCGATCGGGCCGCTGGGGGCGACGACGGCGATGTGGTCGCCGGGTCGCAGGTGCGGCGGGCGGGTCAGTCCCTGGCCGGGCGTGGTGGGTTGCGGGTCCATGGACCGGGCCTTTCGGGGAAGAGGGCGGGCTGCGGGCGGCCTCGGGGTGTGATCGAGGCCGCCCGGTGACGATATGCCCGCGGGTCGACCGGCCGATGTCCCTGGGTGGCTGGACCGGGGAGGGACCGGGCGGGTTGAGGGTTCTTCAGACCGCGCCCATCACCTCCCGCACCTCGGCGAGGGTGGCGTCGGCGATGGCGTTGGCTCGCTCGGCGCCGGCGCGCAGGACCTGCCGCAGGTGGCCGCGGTCGGCGGCGAGCTCGGCCCGGCGGGCGCGCAGCGGGCGGAAGTACTCGTTGACGGACTCGGTGACGGTGCGCTTGAGGGCGGCCGCGCCGCCGTCGCCGATCTCCTCGGCGATCGCCTCCGGGAGGCGGTCCTGGCAGAGCGCGGCGAGCAGGACGAGGCCGGAGACCTCGGGGCGGCCGGTCGGATCGTAGGTGATGCGGCGTTCGGCATCGGTCTTGGCGCCACGGATGATCCGGGAGGTCTCGTCCTCGTCGGCGCCGAGGGGGATGGCGTTGCCGCGGCTCTTGCTCATCTTGCCGCCGTCCGTGCCGAGCAGCATCGGGGCGTCGGAGAGCAGGGCCCGGGGGCGGGGGAAGACGGCGCTGCCGTCGGCGTGCGGGTAGCGCTCGTTGAAGCGGCGGGCGACGGTGCGGGCCACCTCGAGGTGGGGCAGCTGGTCCTGCCCCACCGGGACGAGGTCGGCCTTGCAGAACAGGATGTCGGCTGCCTGGTGGACGGGGTAGGTGAACATCAGTCCGCTGACGGCGGCCTGGCTGGAGTGGGCGATCTCGTCCTTGACGGTGGGGTTGCGGCTCAGTTCGGCGACGTTGACCAGGCTGAGGAAGGGCAGCAGCAGCTGGTTGAGGGCGGGGACCGCGCTGTGCGCGAAGATCGTGGCCCGTTCGGGGTCGAGACCGGCCGCGAGGTAGTCGAGGACGAGGTTCTCGGTGTGCTCGGCGAGCCGGTCGGCGACGTCCCGGTCGGTGATGACCTGGTAGTCGGCGACCAGGACGAACATCTCGACGCCCTGGTCCTGGAGCCGGACCCGGTTCTGCAGGGTGCCGAAGTAGTGGCCGAGGTGGAGCGGGCCGGTGGGGCGGTCCCCGGTGAGGACGCGGTGGGCGCCGGGGTCGGCGTTCAGGTCGGCGGCCGTCAGGACGGAGGTGGCCGTCAGCTCGGCGTCGGCGCGGTCGGCGTCGGCGCGGTCGGTGGTGGCGCGGTCGGTGGTGGCGCGGTCGGTGGTGGCGCGGTCGGTGGTGGCGCGGTCGGTGGTGGTCATCGGGGTTTCTCCCTCGGTACGGCGGCGGTGATGGCGGCCGTCCAGGGCGAGGGGCCCGTCCCGTGGGAAACGCAACAGGGCCGTCCATCCCGGACGGCCCTGGTCAGGCAGATGCGGTGGCCGTCCTAGGACGGCCACCAGCACAGGCCCACGAAGCGCTTCATGCCTCCCACGATAGCGTCAGTCCTCCACCACCAGGGCGGGGTGTCCTTGCGCAGCGTCTCGCCACGGAAGAGCTCCGGTCGGGTCAGGCCGTATCAGGTCGTCAGTGCGGCGCCGGGCAGCAGGATGCCGACACCGATGACGAACACCTCGCCGCTGCCGTAGTCGGGGGACATCACACCGCTGCGCTTCATGCCCGGCCGGACCAGGCTCTACGCCGAGCTCTCCTTCATCGGCACCATCGCCACCGACGTGCCGCTGCCGCAGCCGAAGATCGAGCAGGTCGAGGAGCTTGCGGTGGAGGTCAGCCCGGAGCAGGTCGACCAGGCCGACGCCGACTGGATCTTCTACGGCGGGTACGGCAGCACGGGTTCGACCAGCCAGGACGCATGCTCGGCGGCGCGCTCTGGAAGACGCTCGGCGCGGTCAAGTCCGGTCAGGCCCGGCCGGTTTCGGACGAGGCCTGGTTCCTCGGCACGGCGTCACGGCGGCCTACGCGGTGCTCGCCGACCGCAAGGGCTTCGTAGCGCCCGGCAGTTGAGCCGATACGCCTGGTAGGGGGCACCATCGATCTCCCGGAAATCCCGTCGTGCTCTCGGGCACACGCCCGGGAATGACGCTTGGAGCTGGTCGCGCCGTGCGGGAGGATCGTCGGGACCGTCCCCCGAAGGGCCCGCCGATGACCTCGCTCCATCCCACCTCCGCCGACCCCGCCCTGCCCGGCCCGCCCGCGGGCTCTTCGCCACCGGCCGACGCACCGGCCGACGCACCGCCCGGCGCGGCCGGGGCGGGGATTCCGGGGGCACCGGTCTGCTCGATCGCCACGGCAGCCGAAGGCGGCCCGACCGGTACGACCTGCGCGGCCGGCGCTCCGGCCCGCCACGACTCGGTGCCGCAGCCGCGCACCCCGGAGGACGTCGAGGCGCAGCTCCGCCTTGCTGCGGCGGGCGGCTCTGCGGTGGGCGGCGATGCGAGGGACAGCACCGCGGCAGGCGGCGATGCGACGGCGGACCGGCTTCGGGCGGCGTTCGCCGACCGGCTGCGGGCCGCGCGCGCCGGAGGGCGCTCGCTCGCCGAGCTGGCGGCCGCGTGCCGCCGGTCGGTGGCGGAGGTACGGGCGCTGCTCGGCGAGGCCGGGGACGGAGATGGGGACGGGGACGAGGAGACCGGGGGCAGGGGTGGGGAGGCCGCTACCGGCGCACCGTTCGGCGAGACCGGGCCGGGGTTCGTCCGGTTCCAGCAGACGGCCGCACCGTCCGAGGGCAACCGGCCAGCACCGGCGCCGCGGTCGGCGCGCGAGGCCTCCCGGGAATCGATGCGCGATTCGATGCGGGAGGAGGTGCGGAGCCTCGGCTCGCGGCGGCCGTCCCCCTCCCGCCGGCTGCGCCGGATGCACCCCCGGGCCGACCGGACCGGGCAGGAGGCGACCGCACGGGAGACGGCCGCCACCCACCCGACCGGGGCGGAGCCGCGCGGTGCTGGGCGGGCGGGTGAACTGACCGGTGTACCGCGGGTGGTGGCCGACCGCACGCCCCCGGCAGCCGGTTCGGACGCCTGGTCCGTGGCCGGTGGTGGGTCCGAGGAGTCCCGGGCCGTCCCGCCGCTCGGCATCCTGATCGGCGGCAGCCCGGTCCAGCCGGAGGCCGTCGGCCGCCCGGAGGAACGGACACCGGTCCGGGCGGCGGCGGAGCCGATCCGGGTCGGGCGCGGGACCAGCCTGGTCGTGCTGCCCTCCTGGCGTCCCGCCATCGCCGTCTCGGTGTCGACCGAGCAGTTGGTCGTCGAGACCGGCCTCACCGTCGAGCAGCTGACCGGGGCCCAGCTGACAGTGCTGATGAACCCCTGGGCGCTGCACGACCGGGAACTGGACCTGCACGGCTGGGAGCCCGGCCCGCCCGGGCGACCGCGGCGCGGCGGGCGCGGCTAGCCGGCGTAGCGGGCATGTCGGACGTAGCGGGCGTGTCGGGCAAGCGAAGGGCGGCTAACGGGCGTTCGGGATGTAGCCGAGGTCGACGGGCACCGGGGGTCGACCGTCGATCGCCCAGCCCGTACGGACCGCGTCCAGCAACTCCGGGAGCCGGGGCGGCCAGAGCGCGTCGGCGTTCTGGTCGGCGAGGTCGGCCGGGGTCCACCAGCGCCAGTCGAGGATCCGGTCCTCGGCGTGCACCGCGCTGACGTCGCCGACCGGGCCGCGGTGCGGTCCGCTGGTGAGGTAGATGTGCTCGTGCTGGCGGACCGGGGTGCCGTGCCAGGTGAAGTCGTGCTCCCAGGTGCAGAGCAGCGGTCCGGGTTCGAGGTCGGTCCAGCCGGTCTCCTCCCACAGCTCGCGCCGGGCGCCGAGCTGCGGGGTCTCGCCCGGTTCCAGCCCGCCGCCCGGCATGGTCCAGTGGACGCCGACCTCGTCGTTGTCCGAGCGGAGCAGGAACACCGAGCCGTTCTGGTCCAGGACCACGGTGCGGGCGGCCTGGCGAGGGACGCGTTTGCGCGGTCGCAGCAGTCTTCGCATCGGGACACTCTGGCAGCGCCCGGCCCAGGCGTCGACCGGATTCCCCGGCCCGGCCGTCCGATCGGGACGTTACCGGGGCCCGGGGGCCGGACGGACCTGCGCCGGTCGGGGTCGCGGGCGGTCCGCTGGCCGTACCCTGACCGCCATGCCCGTACCCTCGATGCTCTTCCCCGCCGATCCGCTCAACCCGCGCCGGCCCGATCCGCACTTCGCCTGGGAGGCCAGGCTGGTGCGGGAGTTGGGCGGCGAGCACCACCTGGTCGACCACGACGCGCTGCTCGCCGGGCGCGCCGAGGAGGCGGTCCGGCAGGTGCCCCGCGGCAGCGGACCGCTCTGGTACCGGGGCTGGATGCTTCCCTCCGCCCGGTACGCCGAGTTCGCCGCCGTGCTCACCGACCGCGGCGGCAACCTGCTGACCAGCCCGCCCGGTTACGCGGCGGCACACGAACTGCCCGGCTGGTACGGGGCGTTCGAGGGGGCGACCCCACCCAGTGTCTGGATCCCGACCACCAGGGGGGTGCCGCCCACGCCGGAGGAGCTGGCGGAGGCCGTGGCCCGGCTCGGCGGGAGCGGGCCGGCGATCGTCAAGGACTACGTGAAGTCGCGCAAGCACGAGTGGCACGAGGCCTGCTACGTACCGGACTTGGCGGACCTGGCGGCCGTCAGCCGAGTGGTCGGACGGTTCGTCGAGCTCCAGGGCGAGTTCCTGGCCGGCGGGGTGGTGCTGCGACGGTACGAGGAGTTCGAGCGCGCGGCCGGACCGGACGAGGGCGCGAGCGGCGAGGGTGGCGGGGGCGGCGACCGGCAGGCGGTGGAGGCCCGGGTGTGGTGGCTGGACGGGCGGCCGATCCTGGTCGGGCCGCACCCGGACGCGCCGCACCTGCAGGTCGATCCCGACCTCACCGAGGTCCCCGCGCTGGTGCGAAGACTCGGCTGCCGCTTCGTCACCACCGACCTCGCCAGCCGGGCCGACGGCTCCGGCTGGCGGGTGGTGGAGGTCGGGGACGGGCAGGTGAGCGACCTGCCGCGCGGGATCGACGCCTCGGGGCTGCTGGCCTCGCTGATCGCCGCCTGACTGACCGGCGGTCGATGGGGCGGTGGGTCGGCGGGTCGGCGGACGGTCCGTGTTCGGATGGTGTCCGTCCGCCGGTCCCGCCGGCCCTGCCCGGGCCAGCAGGTCCGGGCCGCTACCCGGCGGCGACGGTCTCGGCCGGTGCCGGGTGGCCGTCCGCGATGAACGCGTGCCAGAGCCGGGCGTACGTACCGCCCAGGGCGAGCAGTTCGGTGTGCGTGCCGTCCTCGACCACCCGGCCGTGGTCCAGCACGATCACCCGGTCGGCGCGTTCGGCGGTGGTCAGGCGGTGGGCGATGACCAGCGTGGTGCGACCGCCGCTGAGCCGGTCCGCGGCCTGGTTGACCGCGGCCTCGGTGGCCAGGTCGAGCGCCGCGGTGGCCTCGTCCAGCAGCAGGATGTCCGGGTCGACCAGCTCGGCCCGGGCCAGCGCGATCAGCTGGCGCTGGCCCGCCGAAAGGTTCCGCCCACGGCCCGCGACCTCGTGGTCGTAGCCGCCCGACAGCCGGACGATCATGTCGTGGGCGCCGACCGCCCGGGCCGCCGCCTCCACCTCGGCCGCCGAGGCATCCGGCCGGCCGTACGCGATCGCCTCCCGGACCGTGCCCGCGAACAGGTACGCCTCCTGCGGCACCACGCCCAGGCGGTGACGGTACTGGGCCAGGTCGTAGCGGGTGAGGTCCACGCCGTCCACCCGGACGGTGCCCTCGGTGGCGTCGTAGAACCGGGCGACCAGCTTGACCAGCGTCGACTTGCCCGCGCCGGTCTCGCCCACCAGCGCCACCGTCTGACCGGCGGGTATCCGCAGGTCGACGCCGCTCAACACGTCCGGGGCACCGTCCGCGCCGCCGTTGTAGGCGAAGCCGACGCCCTCGAAGCTGATCTCGCCGCGCAGCGCCCCGGCCACCTGGACCGGGTCCGCCGCCTCCGCCGTGGTGGTCGGGGTGCGCAGCAGCTCGCGGATCCGGCCTAGGCCGACGGAGGCCTGCTGGTAGCCGTCGAACACCTGGGACAGCTGGTTGACCGGGGCGAAGAACAGGTCGATGTAGAGCAGGTACGCGACCAGCGCGCCGACCGTCAGCGTCCCCGCGTCCACCCGGGCGGCACCGACGATCAGCACCAGTGCGGCCGCCACGCTGGAGAGGAACTGGACGAACGGGAAGTACAGCGAGATGTAGAGCTGGGCGCGGACCCGGGCCTCCCGGTAGGCGATCCCGCGGGCCACGAAGCGGTCGGTGTTGGTGTCCAGGCGGCGGAAGGCCTGGACGATCCGCATGCCGGCCACGTTCTCCTGCAGGTCCGCGTTGACGGTGCTGATCAGGTCGCGGGAGCGCTCGTACTGGTCCTTGGACTTCTTCCGGAACACCAGGGTGGCGATCACCAGCAGCGGCAGTACGGCGAAGACCACCAGGGCCAGGCCGGCGTCGATGACCAGCAGGGCCACGAAGATCCCGGCGAAGGTCAGCAGGCTGACCACGGCGGTGACCATGCCGGTCTGCAGGAAGGAGGTCAGCGAATCCAGGTCGGTGGTCATCCGGGTCATGATCCGGCCGGTCAGCTCGCGCTCGTAGTAGTCCAGACCGAGCCGGTTGAGGTGGGCGAAGATCTTGAGCCGGAGGGTGTACAGCACGCGCTCACCGGTACGGCCGCTGACCCGGTTCTCGGCGCTCTGCACCAGCCAGTCCAGCAGGACGACGACCAGCGCGGTGATCGAGGCCACCGCGACGCCGGACATCAGGCTCTTGCGGACGCCCTCGTCGATGCCGTGCCGGATCAGCACCGGCAGCACCAGCCCGGCGGCGGCGTCGAGGGTGACCAGCAGGAGGGCGAGGAGCAGGGGAACGCGGAAGGGCCGCAGCAGGCGACCGAGGCTGAAGTCGGGGTCGCCGGCCTCCGCCTCGGCGCGGGGAACGGCGGGGACGTCGGCGGCCGGCGGGAGCGCGGCGACCTTGGCCAGCAGATCGGGGTCGGCGGTGCGGGCCGCCTTCGCGAGGGCGGGGGTGGGGAGCTCGGGAGTCTTCTGCTCGGGCTGTCCCTGTTCCCGTTCCTGCTGCGGTTCCTGCTGCTTCTGCTGTTCGGCCTGTGCGGGCTGCTCGGGCTGTTGGGTCTGCTCGGGCTGCTCGGGCTGCTCGGGCTGCTGGGTCTGCTCGCGCTGCTCGGGCTGCTGGGTCTGCTCGGGCTGCTGGGTCTGCTCGCGCTGCTGGGTCTGCGGGCTCTGCCGCTCGGGGGCCCGGCCAGCCTCGGGGTCGGTGATCAGGGCCCGGTACTGGGGACATCGGGCTTCGAGTTCCTCGTGCGTGCCGAGGTCCAGCAGTCGGCCGCGGTCCAGCACGGCGATCCGGTCGGCGAGCTGGAGGGTCGAGCGGCGGTGGGCGATCAGCAGGGTGGTGCGGCCGGTCATCACGGAGCGCAGCGCGTCGTGGATCTCCGCCTCGACCTGCGGGTCGACGGCCGAGGTGGCATCGTCCAGCAGCAGGATCCGGGGATCGGTGAGGATCGCCCGGGCCAGGGCGATGCGCTGGCGCTGACCACCGGACAGGGTCAGGCCCTGCTCGCCGACCTTGGTCTCGTAACCGTCCGGCAGCGCGCGGACGAACTCGTCGGCCTGGGCGGCGCGCGCGGCGGCGACGATCTGCTCGTCGGTGGCGTCCGGGCGGCCGTAGGCGATGTTGGTGCGGACCGACTCGGAGAAGAGGAAGCTCTCCTCGGGAACGATGCCGACCGCCGCGCGGACCGAGTCCAGGGTGAGGTCGCGCAGGTCGTGGCCGTAGAGACGGACGGCGCCGGCCGCCGGGTCGTAGAAGCGGGGCACCAGCTGGGCCACCGTCGACTTGCCGGAGCCGGACGCACCGACCAGGGCGAGGGTCTCGCCGGGGGCCAGCTTCAGGCTGAGGCCGTGCAGGACGGGGGCGGGGTGCTCCGGGTCGTAACGGAACTCGACCTG
Source organism: Kitasatospora sp. NPDC001683 (assembly GCF_053596495.1). Lineage (NCBI taxonomy): Bacteria > Bacillati > Actinomycetota > Actinomycetes > Kitasatosporales > Streptomycetaceae > Kitasatospora > Kitasatospora sp. NPDC001683. The sequence continues at coordinate 29,958 of NZ_JBSFGK010000074.1, read as the reverse complement.
GTCGAACTCCAGGGCGACGTCGGAGGTGCGGGGGCCGGCCGAGCCGTCGTTCGGGGCGTCGTCCGCGGTGTTGCCGTCCTGGGTGAGGTCCAGGCTGAGCGCGCCCGGGCGCTCCTGGACCAGCGGGCGCTCGTCGATCAGCTGCAGGACGCGCTCGACGCCCGCCCGGGCCTGCTGGCCGACCGTGATCACCATGGTCAGCATCCGCACCGGACCGGTCATCTGCGCGACGTAGGTGGAGAAGGCGACGAACGTCCCGAGCGAGACCCTCCCGTCGACGGCCAGCCAACCGCCGAAGGCCAGCACCGCGACCTGGGCGAGGGCCGGGATCGCCTGCATAGCCGGGTTGTAGCGGGCGTTGAGGCGTATCGACCGGAGCCGGGCGGCGAACAGGTTGCGGGAGGCCAGCTCCAGCTTGTCCTGCTCCTGAACCTCCTGGCCGAAGCCCTTGACCACCCGGACGCCACCGATCGCACCGTCCACCACGCCCGCGACGGCGGCCGCCTCCTGCTGGGCGGCCCAGGTGGCCGGGAACAGGCGCTTTCGACTGAGCACGCTGACCCACCACAGCGCGGGGGCCATGACCAGGGCGATCAGGGTCAGCGGCGCGGACAGCCAGACCATCACGCCCAGCGACATCACGAACATCAGCAGGTAGCCGGTCATCATCGGCAGCATCGAGAGCAGACCGTTGATCAGCTGGAGGTCGGAGGTCGCGCGTCCCACCACCTGGCCCGTGTCCAGGCGGTCCTGGCGGTGACCGTCGAGCCGGCCGAGCGAGCGGAACAGGTCGCTGCGCATGTCGTGCTGGACGTCGAGGGCGAGCTGGCCGCCGTAGTAGCGACGGACCTGGGTGCAACCGAAGACCACGACGGCGGCGAGCAGCAGCACCACTGCCCACGGGGTCAGCGAGCGGGTGTGGGCGACGATGACGTCGTCGATGATCAGCTTGGTGACCAGCGGCACCAGCGCGGTGACGGCCATGCCGAGCAGCGAGGCGCCGAAGGCGAGCAGCAGGCTGCGGCGGGACCGCCAGCTGTAGCCGATCAGGCGGCGCAGCCAGCCGTCGGTCCCGGCCGGCGTTTCCGCACTCCGGGTTGCGTCCGCGCTCGGGGCCGGGTCCACGCTCGGGGCCCCGTCCGCGATCCGCTCGGCGTTGTCGCTCGGCCCGGTGTCATCGCTCGGCTTCGCGGTCCCGCTCGGCTTCGCGTTCCCGCTCGGCTTCGCGGTCTCGCTCAGCTCGGGGCGCGCGTCGGCGGTTTGCGGGCTGTCGCCGGGGCCCTCCGAGTTCGGGCCGGGGGCGGGTGAGCCGCTCGGGGATTGCTCCACCATGGATCCGTGAGTCTCGGGCATATTTAGGGATGCTAACCATTTCGTCGAGTGGCCGCCATGGCTTTTCCGGCCGCGGGAGGCGGTCGGGGCTGGTGCCGGGGCGGCCCGGATCGTCCGGTCCGGCGGACTGGGCAACAGCCCGTCGCCTGCGGTGATTCCCAGTCGAACACAACTGCGACCCGATGGCCCGCCCCTGCCCCAAGGGTCGCCGACGACTCGCCGTACGCCCAGCGGCCGGGGGCGGACGGGCGCCGTCCTTTGGACCTAGGGCCGACGGTGAGCCGGTCCGGTGCACGCCGGGAGCCGGGGGCTCGGGCGTTCGGTCGAGGTTCGGAGACTCGGTTGCCCCGAAGGCACTCCGAAGGCCCCGGGCGCTCCGGGCCTTGGACTACGCGCGCCCGGCGTCAGGCGGACTCGGGCGCGGGATTGGCCGTCGCGCCACCAATCGCAGCGGCCGAGTCGGTGGCCGCGGAGTCCGCGGCGGCCGCGAAAGCGCCGTGGGCGAGGGTGTGCAGCAGCGCGGCCATGCCGTCGCGCTGCAGACCGGCGCGCTCGCCCTGGGCCGGGTTCGGGCCGAGACTGTGGGGGGTCGAGTTGATCAGGCCGAAGACCGCGTGCACGGCGGCCCGCGCCATCGGCTCGGCGGCGGGGGCGGCGAGGGGCGGGTGGGCCTGCCGGACCACGTCCACCCAGAGCTCGACGTAGCCGCGCTGGAGCCGACGGACCGTGCGGCGGTCCTCCTCCTTGAGGTTCAGCAGCTCGCGGTCGTGCAGGGTGATCAGGTCGCGGTCGTTCAGCGCGAAGTCGACATGGCCGCTGATCAGCGCGTCCAGCGCGGCGGCCGGGCCGTCGCCGCCGCCCGCCCGGCGGCGCCCCTCCTCCAGCAGGCGCTCGCTGATGCCGATCAGCAGGTCGGCCAGCATCGCGTCCTTGCCGGCGAAGTGCCGGTAGAGGCCGGGGCCGCTGATGCCGACGGCCTTGCCGATCTCGTCCACGCCCACGCCGAGGAAGCCCCGGGCCGCGAACAGTCGCGCGGCCTCCCGGCGGATCTGGTCACGGCGTGGGAGCGCGGAGGCTGCGGGGACGTTCGGCATGCTGCCCATCGTAGACAGTGGGGTTATCGGCCGTTAACCTGTGCGCGTAAGTTAACGTTAATTAACGTGGGAATCACGGGCGAACCGCACTCGGCCCGCCCACCTGCTGCCGAGGGCAAGGGAGCTCTTGGGAATGGTCATCTCAACCACCGGCGCACCCTCCGGCGTCCGGCTCAGCGCAGCGACCGGCACCGCGACGGCATCGGGTGCCGTACCGCCGGGAGCCGCCGCTCCGGCGCCCCGGCTCGGCACCTCCGCCGACCCGGGCTCCGCGGCCTACCAGGCCAACACCGAGGCGCACCAGGCCCTGGTCGCCGAACTGCGCGCGAAGCTCGACACCGCCGCCCTCGGCGGGGGCGCCAAGGCCCGCGCCCGGCACACGTCACGCGGCAAGCTCCTCCCCCGCGACCGGGTGGACACCCTGCTCGACCCGGCCTCGCCCTTCCTTGAGCTGGCGCCGCTGGCCGCCGACGGGATGTACGACGGGGCGGCGCCTGCGGCCGGGGTGATCGCCGGCATCGGCCGGGTCGCCGGACGCGAGGTGGTGGTGGTCGCCAACGACGCCACCGTCAAGGGCGGCACCTACTACCCGATGACGGTGAAGAAGCACCTGCGCGCCCAGGAGGTCGCGCTGGAGAACCGCCTCCCCTGCATCTACCTGGTGGACTCCGGCGGCGCCTTCCTCCCGATGCAGGACGAGGTCTTCCCGGACCGCGACCACTTCGGCCGGATCTTCTACAACCAGGCCCGGCTCTCGGCCGCGGGCATCCCGCAGATCGCCGCCGTACTCGGCTCGTGCACGGCGGGCGGCGCGTACGTCCCGGCGATGAGCGACCAAGCGGTGATCGTCCGCAACCAGGGCACGATCTTCCTGGGCGGACCGCCGCTGGTGAAGGCCGCCACCGGCGAGGTGGTCACCGCCGAGGAGCTGGGCGGCGGCGAGCTGCACTCCCGCACCTCGGGCGTGACGGACCACCTGGCCGAGGACGACGCCCACGCCCTCTCCATCGTCCGCACCATCGTGTCCGAGCTCGGCCCGCGCGCGGCCAAGCCGTGGCCGCTCGCCCCGGTCGAGCCGCCGACCGTCGACCCGGCGGGCCTGTACGGCGCAGTCCCGGTCGATCCGCGCACGCCCTACGACGTGCGCGAGGTGATCGCCCGGCTGGTCGACGGCAGCCGCTTCGCCGAGTTCAAGGCCGAGTACGGCGCGACCCTGGTCACCGGCTTCGCCCGGATCCACGGCCACCCGGTCGGCATCGTCGCCAACAACGGCGTGCTGTTCTCCGAGTCGGCCGTCAAGGGCGCCCACTTCATCGAGTTGTGCGACCAGCGCGGCATCCCCCTCCTCTTCCTGCAGAACATCACCGGTTTCATGGTCGGCCGGCAGTACGAGGCGGGCGGCATCGCCAAGCACGGCGCCAAGATGGTCAACGCCGTGGCCTGCACCCGGGTCCCGAAGCTGACCGTGGTGATCGGCGGCTCGTACGGAGCCGGCAACTACTCGATGTGCGGCCGGGCCTACTCACCTCGCTTCCTGTGGATGTGGCCGGGCGCCAAGATCTCCGTGATGGGCGGCGAGCAGGCGGCCTCCGTGCTGGCCACCGTCCGCCGCGACCAGCTGGAGGCGCACGGCGAGGAGTGGCCGACCGAGGCGGAGGAGGAGTTCAAGCGCCCGGTCCGCGAGCAGTACGAGCGCCAGGGCAACGCCTACTACGCCACGGCCCGGCTCTGGGACGACGGCGTGATCGACCCGATGGACACCCGCACCGTCGTCGGCCTCGCCCTCACCGCCTGCGCCAACGCCCCGCTGGCACCGCCCGCTCCGTACGGCGTCTTCCGCATGTGACGTCTCTTCCGGGTGTGACTCCCGGGGCGCCGGTCCGACGACCGGGCCGGCGCCCCGACCGCCCACCGCCACCTCCTTCTTTTGGCTCCCCTCGACCCGGAGGAACGCCTCCCATGTTCGACACAGTTCTGGTCGCCAACCGCGGCGAGATCGCGCTGCGGGTGATCCGCACCCTGCGCAGGCTCGGTGTCCGCTCGGTCGCCGTGTTCAGCGACGCAGACGCCGACGCACCGCACGTCCGCGAGGCCGACGTCGCGGTCCGCCTCGGCCCGGCCGACCGCAGTGACAGCTCGGCGGCCGAGACCTACCTGCGCACCGACCAGATCCTCGCCGCCGCCCGCCGCACCGGCGCCCAGGCCGTCCACCCCGGCTACGGCTTCCTCGCCGAGAACCCTGGCTTCGCCCGCGCCTGCGCCGACGCGGGCCTCGTGTTCATCGGACCACCTCCCAGTGCGGTCGAGCTGATGGGCGACAAGATCAACGCCAAGGAGGCCGTACGGGCCGCCGGCGTCCCGGTCGTCCCCGGCAGCCAGGCCACCGCGCCCACCGACGAGGAACTCGTCGCCGCCGCCGACGAGATCGGTTACCCGGTCCTGCTCAAGCCCTCCGCCGGTGGCGGCGGCAAGGGCATGCGCCTGGTGCGGGACCCCGCCGACCTGCCCACCGAGATCGGCGCCGCCCGCCGCGTCGCCCGGACCGCCTTCGGCGACGACACCCTGCTGTTGGAGCGGTGGATCGACCGACCGCGCCACATCGAGGTGCAGGTGCTCGCCGACGCCCACGGCACCACCGTCCACCTCGGCGAGCGCGAGTGCAGCCTCCAGCGCCGCCACCAGAAACTGATCGAAGAGGCACCCTCCGTTCTGCTCAATGACGAGACCCGCGCCGCGATGGGCGCCGCGGCCGTCCGCGCCGCGCAGTCCTGCGGCTACACCGGGGCCGGCACCGTGGAGTTCATCGTCCCCGGCATCGACCCGGACGCCCCCGCCTCCGCCGCCGAGGGGGTACGGGACTTCTTCTTCATGGAGATGAACACCCGCCTCCAGGTCGAACACCCCGTCACCGAACTCGCCGTCGCCGTCGGTCCGGACTCGGCCCGACTGGACCTGGTCGAGTGGCAGCTGCGCGTCGCCGCGGGCGAGCCGCTCTCCTTCACCCAGTCCGACGTCTCCTTCCTGGGCCACGCCATCGAGGCCCGCATCTGTGCCGAGGACCCGGAACGGGACTTCCTGCCCACCGGCGGTCGCATCCTCACCCTGGACGAGCCCCGGGGCGAGGGCATCCGAGTCGACTCCGGGGTCGCCCCCGGAACGGTCGTCACCAGCGCCTACGACCCCATGCTCGCCAAGGTCATCGCGTACGGGCCCGACCGCCCGACCGCGCTGCGCCGACTCCGTGCCGCGCTGGCCGACACCCGCATCCTGGGTGTCACCACCAACACCGGCTTCCTGCGCCGACTGCTCGCCCACCCCGAGGTCGTCGCCGGCCGACTGGACACCGGCCTGGTGGAACAGACGGCCCAGCAGCAGCCGGCCCTGCTCGTCGCGCCTCACTCCCCGTCGAACGCGGCCCCGTCGAACGCGGCCGACACGGCCGGGGCCACGGGCTCCGCCCGCCCCGCGGACGGCAGCGACGTCCCGGCGGCCGAACCGCCGTCACCTGCCCACCTCCTCTACTACGCGGCCGCGCTGGCACGGCACCTGGAACTCACCCCGGCCGCCGAGCCCGGCGGCTGGACCGACCCGTTCTCCCTTCCCTCCGGCTGGCGCCTGGGCGGCACCCCCGCCTGGACCACCCACCGACTCCGTACCCCCGGCCAGGACCCGGTCTCGGTGCGCATCCGTTCGATCACTGCGGGCAACGTAACCGACGCCACTGACAATTCCCCCGAGCCCACCCGCGAGGTGGAGCTCCGACTCGACGCCGGACCCGTGCACCGGGCCCGCGCGACCCTGGCGGCCGACCGGCTGCACCTGACCGTCGACGGCCTGCAGACCGCCTTCGCGCTGGCCACCGACGCCACCCCCGGCCTCACGGCCGGCCCGGTGACCTGGCTCGGCGTCGAGGGCGACGCCTGGCCGATGCACGCCTACGACCCGGTCGTCGAGAGCGCCGCCGGCGCCGCCGCGCACCACGGCGCCCTGACCGCCCCGATGCCCGGCACCGTCACGGTCGTCAAGACCACGGCGGGCGAGACGGTCCGCAAGGGCCAGCCCCTGCTCGTGCTGGAGGCCATGAAGATGGAACACGTGATCGCCGCGCCACATGACGGCGTGGTGGCCGAGCTGCGGGCCGCCGCGGGCGCCACCGTCGCGATGGAGGACCTGCTGGTCGTGGTCACCCCGGCCGAGGAGGCCGCCGAGCCCGCGGAGGTGCGGTCATGACGTCCCAGGAGACCGCCGCCCACGAGCCCGACGCCCTCGAGCTGGGGCTGCCCGACCCGGTCCGCGCCCCCGGCCTGCCCGAGGAGGTCCGGATCCACGAGGTCGGACCGCGGGACGGGCTGCAGAACGAGAGCTCCCTCGTTCCCGTCGAGGTCAAGGCGGAGTTCATCGGTCGACTGGCCGCCGTCGGCCTGCGGACCGTCGAGGCGACCAGCTTCGTTCACCCGAAATGGGTACCCCAGCTCGCCGACGCCGAGGAGCTGATGCCCCGGCTCGCCGACCTGCCCGAGCGTCACCCCGGCCTGCGGCTGCCGGTGCTGGTGCCCAACGAGCGCGGCCTCGACCGCGCGCTCGCCCACCACGCCACCGACATCGCGGTGTTCGCCAGCGCCACCGAGACCTTCGCCCGGCGCAACCTCAACCGCTCGGCGGACGAGGCCATGGCGATGTTCCGCCCGGTCGTGACCCGGGCCACCGAGGCCGGGGTCACGGTCCGCGGCTACCTCTCGATGTGCTTCGGCGACCCCTGGGAGGGCCCCGTCCCGGTCGACCAGGTGGTCCGGTACGGCGTCCAGCTGCTGGAGATGGGCTGCACCGAGCTGAGCCTCGGCGACACCATCGGCGTGGCCACCCCCGGCCAGGTCGCCGCCCTGCTGGCGGGCTTCGCGAAGGCCGACGTCCCGGTCGACCGGCTCGCCGTGCACTTCCACGACACCTACGGCCAGGCGCTCAGCAACACCCTGGCGGCGCTGCGCGAGGGCGTCACCACGGTGGACGCCTCGGCGGGCGGTCTGGGCGGCTGCCCGTACGCGAAGAGCGCCACCGGCAACCTGGCCACCGAGGACCTGGTGTGGATGCTGCACGGGCTCGGCATCCGGACCGGCGTCGACCTGCGCGCGCTGGTCGCGACCAGTGGCTGGATGGCCGAGCGCCTGGGCCGCCCGAGCCCCTCCCGCACCGTCCAGGCGCTGCTCGGCACCACCCGGGGCTGACCCCGCCCGCCCCACCGGCGCCGGCCGCCCGTTCGGTCCGGCCGGCGCCGCGCACCGCATTCATCCGTCAACCACACCGCGCGACCGTCACACCGTCAGACGGACGCCGGTCATCCCGCTCATGCCCGCGGCCACTCCGGCCGGGCACCAGGAGGATCAGATGCTCGACCACCGGCTCAGCAGCGAGTACGAGGAACTGCGGCGCACCGTCGCCGAGTTCGCCCAGGACGTGGTGGCGCCGAAGATCGGCGAGTTCTACGAGCGGGAGGAGTTCCCGTACGAGATCGTCCGCGAGATGGGGCGGATGGGCCTGTTCGGCCTGCCCTTCCCGGAGGAGTACGGGGGCATGGGCGGCGACTACTTCGCCCTCGGCCTCGCCCTGGAGGAACTCGCCCGCGTCGACTCCTCGGTGGCGATCACCCTGGAGGCCGCCGTCTCGCTCGGCGCGATGCCGATCTACCGGTTCGGCACGGAGGAGCAGAAGCGCGAGTGGCTGCCCCGGCTGACCTCGGGCGAACTCCTCGGCGCCTTCGGCCTCACCGAGCCGGAGGGCGGCTCGGACGCCGGCGCCACCCGCACCACGGCGCGGTACGACGAGACCACCGACGAGTGGGTCATCAACGGCACGAAGTGCTTCATCACCAACTCCGGCACGGACATCACCGGACTGGTCACCGTCACCGCGCTCACCGAACCGATCGCTCGTTCGAGTGAAGAGGGCGAATTCCGCTCGCCTGTACGGGAGATCTCCTCCATCATCGTGCCCACGGGGACCCCGGGGTTCCAGGTCTCGAAGAAGTACTCGAAGGTCGGGTGGAACGCATCCGACACCCGCGAACTGTCCTTTACCGACTGCCGCGTTCCCGCGGCCAACCTGCTGGGCGAGCGTGGCCGAGGCTACGCCCAGTTCCTGCGGATCCTCGACGAGGGTCGCATCGCGATCGCGGCCCTGGCCACCGGCCTGGCCCAGGGCTGCGTCGACGAGTCCGTCAAGTACGCCGGCACCCGGCGGGCCTTCGGCCGCCCGATCGGTGCCAACCAGGCCATCCAGTTCAAGCTTGCCGACATGGAGCTGCGCGCCCACACCTCCCGCCTGGCCTGGCGGGACGCCGCTTCCCGGCTGCTGCACGGCGAACCGTTCAAGAAGGAGGCCTCGATCGCGAAGCTGTACTCGTCCGAGGCCGCCGTCGACAACGCCCGCGAGGCGACCCAGATCCACGGCGGGTACGGCTTCATGAACGAATTCCCGGTCGCCCGCTTCTGGCGCGACTGCAAGATTCTCGAGATCGGGGAGGGCACGTCTGAGGTCCAGCGCATGCTCATCGCCCGGGAGCTCGGCGTCACGTCGTGACGATCACTTCCTGATGGTCACCTCCTGAGCCGAGCCCACCGGGTCAACGCACCGCTCCGCAATCGATGTTGCGGAGCGACCCGAAGCGGCGGAGGCCGCCCGGCGGCTACGGAGGAGGTGTCAGGAGCAAGCGGGGAGGGTGTTCGCGGGCGTCTGCGAAGACCCTCAGGGGATCACGATCACCGGGCGGTTGGCCCGCCGCGCCAGCCGTCCGGAGACCGAGCCGAAGATCTTGCCGAGCAGGCCGTGCGTCGTGCCGACGACGATCGCGTCGGCGGCGTACTCGCGGCCGACCTCCTCGATCTCGTGGCAGATGTCGCCGCCCCGCTCGATCAGGATCCACGGGACCCCTGCGAGGAAGTCCGCGCAGGCCAGTTCCAGGCCGAGGACCTCCGTGCGATGGTCCGGGAGGTCGACGAAGACGGGAGGTTCACAGCCTGCCCAGACCGTGGCGGGCAGGCGGTTGGCGACGTGCACGATCACCAGGCCGCACTGGGACCGGCGGGCCATGCCGACCGCGTAGGCGAGGGCGCGCTCGCTCGACAGCGAGCCGTCGAAGCCAACCACGACGCCGTGCTGGAACACCGGATCGAGGGAGCGCTCGGGCGCTTCCTCCGCCGACGACTCGGTGTGCCCGCCGATCGGGCCGGACGCCGTGTCCGGACGCTCGGCACCAGGGCCGGGGCGGCCCGTCACCGGAGGCTCCGCGGGGCCGGCCTGGTGCCCGTCACGCCGCTGGCGGGGCCCTGGGCGGTCGCGCCGGGCCAGGCTGCCACGGCGGAGGGCGCGCAGAGCGCGCGCGAGACCCTGGGGTTCGGCCCGCCCAGGGCTCGCGACTGCGGGTTGTGCCTCCTCGCCGGCACCGGTCCGCTCCCGGTCCGGTACGCGGCGCGGCTCACCGGTCGGTTCACACGGCTCATGACCCGTCTCGCGGGTGCGCTCATGGCCCGGCTCACGACTCGACTCGCGGTCCGGCTCACGGCCTGGCTCGCCGGTCGGCAGGAGGCGGCTCGGGGGCTGGGCGTGCGGGTCGACGGAGTCGCCGACTCCGGGGTTCGTGCGGGCGCCGTCTCCCTGGGGCCCCGCACCCGCGCTACGGGGTGCGTCCGGCTCGACCGGTCGGGAAGACTCAAAACCAGCCATGGCTCACGGCTCTTCAAGGGAGAGGGGCCGACAGGAGAGGACAACGTTGCCCGGGCAGCAGGCCCGCCCACGGGATGACGTCGGTCTGCGCCGCGCAGCACCGTATGTGACCTGTTCCTTTCAGAGTACGACGGGCATGGGGCCCAGCCCAGCGGCAAAGCCCCGGAGCGACGTTGTTCCCGCGAAAGGAGGATGCGCCCGCCGTGGCAGTGCGCCCTGCCCGCAGGCGATCGCGCCCCCTCCAGAACGGAGGTTCTAAGGAGCTTGACTGAGCGGGCCGGGCGGCGCAACAGGCCCACCGGACACCGTGACCGGACTGTCATGGATTGGCGACGATCCGTTGCGGGACGTCGCGAACCGTCACGCCCCGCAAGCCCCGACCGGCCCTCCGGCCCGTCCGGACGCGCCCCGTCGCTCAGGCGCCCGGGCCCTTTCGGCCACTTCATACGGCTTCGCGACGCGGTCTGGCATTTGCCAGGTGCATACACGCGGCCACTGGCACGATGCTCCGCATGCCCCTGCTCCTGTTCGACCTCGACAACACGCTGCTCCCCCGGGACGCCGCCTTCCGGGCCTGGGCGCAGGACTTCCTGTCCGAACACCACCTACCGCCCGGCGACCTCGACTGGTTCGTCACCCTCGACGGCGGCGGCTACGTGCCGCGCAGCACCGTACTGTCCGCCGTCCGACGCCGCTACGGTCTGGACGCCTCCGTCGACTTCCTGCTCGCGCACTTCCGACGCGGTATCAACTCGCACATCCACTGCCCGCCCCGGCACCTCGAGGCGTTGCGGACGGCACGGGCGGCCGGGTGGACGCTCGGGATCGTCTCCAACGGCGGCACCCGGCCGCAGTTGGAGAAGATCCGGCGGACCGGGCTGGGGTCACTGGTCGACGGCTGGGTGATCTCGGAGGAGGCCGACTGCGTCAAACCGGATCCACTGATCTTCGAGATAGCCGCCCGGCGGTGCGGCATCCGACCGACCGGGGACTGGGCGGCGCACACCTGGATGGTCGGGGACCACGCGCCCGCCGACATCGCCGGGGCCGAACTGGCCGGGCTGCGCAGCGTCTGGCTGCACCACGGCCGACCGTGGGCCGAGAGTGGCTACCGGCCGACGCTGAAGGCGGCCGGGCTGCCGGAGGCCGTCGGCCTGGTGCTGGCCGCCCGCAACGCCCCCTCGGCCCGTGCCGACGTCCGGCCGGGAGTCCACACGGGTGGGGCGGGGCGGCGGCAGGCGGTCGCGGTTCCGGCGCGCGCGACGGCGCTGCTCGGCGCGCGGTCCGGCGTACGTCCGACGGCGACCGCCCCGGACGGCCCGAGTGCGACCGTTCCCTTGAACGCCGGGACGGCTGCCGCCTCGGCTTCCGGAGCGGGGTTCGGTGTCCGAAACCGATCAGCCGAGTTTGCCGTGATCGCCGACGGCCTCCCGAGCGCAGGGGCATCGCGGGAGCGGAAGGCCGGAACGGGTGGCGACCTGCGGACCCGCGACGGGGCGGATCCGGGCGTGGACGGCGGCCCAGCGGTCGCACCGGCGCGGCCAACACCCCTCCGCACGGCGGCCGGTGGCGCCGACGGGGCTGGTGGTGCTGGCCGTGCCGATGGGGCCGGACCTGCCCGGACCGTGGTCGTGGCGGCGCCGGGCATCGGGACAACCGCCTTGGCTGACCCGGCCGTTGCGCCGCCGAGCGCCGCAACACCGAGTGCCGGAGCACCAAGCGCCGCAACACCGAGTACCGCAGCACCGAGTGCCGCAACACCGCTCGCTGCGGCGCCGATCAGCGCGACGCTGACCGCTCCGGGGTCGATCGCCGAAGTTCCGATCGCGGCAGTTCCGATCGCGGCAGTTCCGATCGCGGCAGCGCTCGCCCAGTAGCACCCCGGGGCCCTGGCCCCGGGCCGATCCGGGACGGACTCCGCTGCGGCAGCGGTCGCTCAGTAACACCCGGGCCCGAGCCCGGACCCACAACCGGGCCCAGCCCAGGGTCCCGCCCAAGGTCCCACCCCAGGCCCAGCCGCAGGTCCGGGCGCGACCCCGCTGGTCAGCCGCCCGGTGAGGTGCGGCTCCACCAGCAGGTGGGGGTCTGCGCGGTGAACCCGAGCTTGCGGTAGAGCGGTTCGCCGGCCGAGGTGGCGACCAGGGTGGCCGGGCGGTCCGGGTGGGCGTGGGCGAGGGCGGTCTGCAGCACGGCCCGGGCCACTCCCTGCCCGCGTTGGTCGGGCAGGGTGGCGACCCAGTACACCCCGGTGGCGGTCCCGTCGTCGTAGGTCAGGCTGGCGCCCGCCGGTGTGCCGTCGAGGCGGGCGATCCAGGCCCGGCAGCCGGGTTCGCGCAGAAGCTGTTCGGGGAGCGCTTCGCCGTGCCTCCAGGGCTGTCGGGCAGGCAACGGGAAGCCGTCCACGATGGTTCGCTCGACCAGTGCGAAGGTGTCACCGTCCACGGCCTCATCAACCGTCAGGGTGCCGCCGCCGTGCGCCCGTGAGACGACGGGCAACTCGGCGGCCACGCCCTCGACCGGACCGGGTTCCCGGGCCATCACCGGCATGATCGGCATCCGGACGGCGCCGAAGCGGGTCAGGTCGAGCCCGCTGTACGGGTCCTCGAGAGTGAAACGAATGGTCTCCCAGTCGGCCATCAGGTCGGCCAACTGCTTCTCCACGTCGGCTGGTTCGGCGTAGGGGCGGGTGACCACGAAGCGCTGAGAGTCGTCCGGGGTGCGGGCGCAGCGGACCGCTGTGAGGCCCGGTCGGACGTCGGACTGCCAGCCGTGCGCGCGGGCTTGGGCGAGCCAGAAGGCGGCGGCGTTGTCGTTGGCCTGTTCGAGCCGGCTGTTGGTGTTCACGGCAGGACCGTAGCCCGTCGGCACTGATGCGGGTTCGGCCGCCCCGGCACTGGCCGGATGGAGCCTGGGAGGCGCACAGCAGGCGCCCGTGCGCCCTCCTGTGCACCGCCGATTTTCGGTCAATTTCGTGCCGTTCCCTCCCGCTTGGGCAAATCCGCAGCCCAGACCCACCGGCCGGGCGCCCGGAGACCGGACGCCCCAGGAACCGTCCCGCGACAACCAGCCACCGTTGCACCGGCCCTCTTCCCAGAAGGGTCGACGGGTGCCACGCTTCGTGATCGAATGCATCACGCCAAATTGCCATGTCGACATAGCGTCGGATGGTGAACTTGTCACAACGGCAGTGGTCCACCCGATAGATTTCGATCTTGGCTAGCAGTGCCGCACCACCCACACCACACCACCGAGGGGGCTTGAGCGCCTTGAGCAGGGTGAGCAGGAGCGACGCGGGTCCTGACAGCGGCCAGGCGCCGGCCGGCACCGCGAGTCGGTCCGCCAGAAGCACCGGCACCTCCGCGATCGCCGCCACCACCCGCGCCTCCGGCACCCCGGGCACCTCGGGGCCCGCCTCGCACTCCCCCTATCCCGCCGCGCCGCCCACCGCCTCCGGGCACGCCCCGGGCGACCACGGCGGCCCGGCCCACGGTGGCACCGCACACGGCGGCCCGGCCCACGGCGGCCCGACGCCGTACGGTGCGCAGCCGGTCCAGGGCGGGCACCCGCACCACCCCGGACAACCCGTCAACCGAGGCCAGGTCAGCCCGGTCCAGGCCTATGGCGGTCCGATCCAGCCCTACGGCGGCGACCACCCAGGACACCCGGGACACCCCGGGCACTCAGGACACCCCGGCTACCCCGGCCACCCGGCCTACCCCGCCAGCGGCGCCGCCCCGGGCCTGAACGGCGCCGGCGCCGGCCCGCTCGGCGGCCTCGCCCTGGGCACCGCGCCCGGCCACGGCCCGCTGGGCCACGGCGGGCCGGTCGGCAACGGCTCCCCGACCGCCCTGGCGGCGTCCGGTGCCCCGCGCAAGCTGTCCGGGCGGCGCCGCCGGGAGACGGTCGCGGTGCTGATCTTCGGCGGCGCCCCGATCTTCGAGAGCTCCATCCCGCTCTCGGTCTTCGGTGTGGACCGCCAGGACGCCGGGGTCCCCCGCTACCGGCTGCTGGTCTGCGCCGGCGAGGAGGGCCCGCTGGCCACCACTGGCGGCCTGACCCTCTCCGCGCCGTACGGCCTGGAGGCCCTCGCCCGGGCCGGCACGATCGTCGTACCGGCCTGGCGCTCGATCTCCCAGCCGCCGCCGGTGGAGGCGATCACCGCCCTGCGCAAGGCCCACCACGAGGGCGCGCGGATCATCGGGCTGTGCACCGGCGCCTTCGTGCTCGCCGCGGCCGGTCTGCTGGACGGCCGTCCGGCGACCACCCACTGGATGTACGCGCCGACCCTGGCCAAGCGTTACCCGCGGGTGCACGTCGACCCGCGCGAACTGTTCGTGGACGACGGCGACGTGCTGACCTCGGCCGGTACCGCCGCCGGGATCGACCTGTGCCTGCACGTGGTGCGCAGCGATCACGGCGCCGAGGCCGCCAACGCGCTGGCCCGCCGCCTGGTGGTGCCCAGCCGCCGCAGCGGCGGCGGACAGGCCCAGTACATCGATCAGTCTTTACCGGAGGAGATCGGCAACGACCCGCTGGCCGAGGTGGTCACCTGGGCGCTGGAGAACCTCAACCAGCAGTTCGACGTCGAGGTGCTGGCGGCCCGTGCCTACATGAGCCGGCGCACCTTCGACCGCCGCTTCCGCACGCTCACCGGCAGTGCGCCGCTGCAGTGGCTGATCACCCAGCGGGTGCTCCAGGCGCAGCGGCTGCTGGAGACCTCGGAGCTGTCGGTGGACGACGTGGCGCGCCGGTGCGGGTTCCGTTCGCCGGTCGCGCTGCGCGGGCACTTCCGCCGCCAGCTCGGGGTCTCCCCGGCCGCGTACCGGACCAGCTACCGGGCGCGCCGCCCCGGGCAGCAGTCGCCGACCCCGGCCGGCGCGCACGGCGGCGAGCTCCGGCTGCCCGGCACGCTGCCGCACCCGGCGGGCCCCGCGGCCGCTTCGGCGGCGGGCGGCGGGCCGTTCGGCGGTGCGGGACACGGCGGCCAGCCGGCCCACGGTTTCCCGGCCGGTCCGGGAGCGCAGGTGCCGGTCGGGCAGCCGGGCCACGGGCAGCCGGGCCATGGACAGCCGGTCGGACACGGGCAGCCGGTGCCGCACGGACAGACCGGTCCGTACGGTCCGGGGCAGGCCGGGACGCCGACCGCCCAGGGCTTCCACGCCCGCGCGGGCCAGCCGTACCCGCACCAGCAGGCCGCGCAGCAGCCGCACCCCGGGCAGCAGGGTGTGGCACGCGGTCCGGTGCGGTCGCCGCTGGTTCCGCCGCAGGCCGGTCCGGGTGCGGGGCGTCCGCCGCGCACCGCCGAGCATGCGGCGGCCGAGGACGGCCACCCCCAGCCGGGGGCGCGCGGTCAGGGCCAGGGGCACCGCAGCGCGGTCGAGCGCCCCGGCGACGAGCCGGGTGCGGCCGGGCGTGCGCACGGTGCGCCGACCGGCCGGGTGCCGTCCGGCGCCGCCGGGCAGTCGGCGGCCGGGGCGGGCGAGCTCCGGGGCCGGCAGGCGCGGCCCCCGCAGGTCCGCACCCCGGGCACCCGGGCCACCGCGGCGGACGGCGGACGGGCGGCGGGCGAGGCCCGTCCCGGGCGGGGCGGCCACACGGTCCGCACCGGTCGGGATGGCGAGCATCCGGACGGCCACGGCACGCACGACGGGGCGGAGGAGCACCAGGCCGAGGCCTGCGCTCCGGCACCCCGCTCGGCTCCACCGGTCCCCGCGGCGCGTGATCGCGCCGTAGGGTGAGTTGCGTGAATGACCGTTTGGTATGGATCGACTGTGAAATGACCGGCCTCGACCTCGACCGGGACGCCCTGGTCGAGGTCGCGGTGCTGGTGACGGACTCCGAGCTGAACATCCTCGGCGAGGGCGTGGACGTCATCATCCGCCCGCCCGCGGAGGCTCTGGCGAACATGCCGGAGGTGGTGCGCGCGATGCACACCTCCTCCGGCCTGCTGGCGGAGCTGGAGCAGGGCGTGACCCTGGCCGAGGCCGAGGAGCGGGTCCTCGCGTACGTGCGCGAACACGTGCCGGAGGCCGGGAAGACGCCGCTGTGCGGCAACTCGGTGGCCACCGACCGCGGCTTCCTGGCCCGGGACATGCCGGCCCTGGAGAAGCACCTGCACTACCGGATCGTGGACGTCTCCTCGATCAAGGAGCTGGCCCGCCGCTGGTACCCGAAGGCGTACTACAACAGCCCGCCGAAGGGCGGGAACCACCGGGCGCTCGCGGACATCCGCGAGAGCATCGACGAACTGCGGTACTACCGCGAGGCGGTGTTCGTCCCCCAGCCCGGGCCGGACGCCGACACCGCGCGTGCCATCGCCGAGAAGTACCGGGCCGTGCCCGACTGACCCGGGTCTCGGTCGCGGGTCGGCGGCAGGCCGCCGGACGGTGTCCGCAGGCCGGTCGAGGGCCGACCGCGGGGTCGGAGGGGGTGCCCTCGTTCGTCGGAACGAAACCCTGGCGCGAGCACCCTCTCGGATCCTGTAGAGTTCTTCCTGTCGGAACGGGAACGCGAGAGCGGGAACGGACCGGACAGATGGTGGGTGTAGCTCAGTTGGTAGAGCACCTGGTTGTGGTCCAGGTGGTCGCGGGTTCGAGTCCCGTCACTCACCCCAGAGCCCGAGGGGCCGATCTCTTCAAGAGATCGGCCCCTCGGGCGTTTTCGCGTTGCCTCAGTTGTGGGCGGTGGCCCGGGTTTTCCGGGCGACCCCTGCCGCGACAAGCTACCGGCTAGTAACATCGTCGCCATGACCACTCCTTCGATCGGCCAGATGCTCGACGCCACCGTGCCGATGGCGCACACCCTCAAGCTCGAGTACCTGGAGACCACCCCGGAGCGCGCCGTGCTCCGGCTGCCCGACCAGCCCGCGTACCACAACCACGTCGGCGGCCCGCACGCCGGCGCGATGTTCACCCTCGCCGAGTCCGCGAGCGGCTGCATCGTGCTCGCCGCCTTCGGGGACCAGCTGTCCCGGGCCGTGCCGCTCGCCGTGAACGCCGAGATCGCCTACAAGAAGCTGGCCATGGGCGAGGTCACCGCCACCGCCGTGCTCGGCCGCCCGGCCGCCGAGGTGGTCGCCGAGCTGGACGCCGGCGGCCGCCCCGAGTTCCCGGTCACCGTCGAGATCACCCGCGCCGACGGCGCCGTCACCGGCGTGATGACGGTCACCTGGACCCTGCGCCCCAACTCCTGACCGCCGCACGGTCGATGGCCCCGGGAGCACCGGCCCGGGGCCATCCGCGCGATGACTGTCCGTGACGGCGGGCGTGACCTCACCGCCCGCCCGCTCGTTCTCAACTCACGTGCGAGCCAATCACGCGACCGAGCCCCAGGAACCCGCCCCCCGCGGCGTCGCCGGAGCCCGACGGGCGGTCGCCCGGTGGCTGCCCCGCCCCCGCACCCTCGCCGCCGGCGGGGCACTGCTGCTCGCACAGCTCTGGGGCGTCGGCGTCCCCGGCGCGTACGCGGCCACCGCCGAACCGTCGTCCGCGCAGCACGGACCCGTCGTCCACCGGGCCCTGCACGGCGGCCCCGTGCTCGACGGCCCGTCAGCCGTTCGGCCCGTCGGACCGGCGCACCCCGGCACCGCTGGACCGGGTCGCTCCCCCGGACCCGTCGGGGGGCTGACCGACGGCGGGCCGGTCGACGGGGCCGCCGGCGCGGTCGGCGACGTCCTCCAGGAACGCATCCGCGCCGGCGGACTCCCCCTGCCCGGCCAGGGATCCGCCGTCCCCGACGCCTTCGCCCTCGCCTCCGGCCTGCTCGGCACCGTCCCCGCCCAGGGGCGCCCCGCCGAGACCCGCGCCTCCCGCGAGGGCGAATCCGCCACCCTGCCCGCCGTCCCCCGGCCGCGCTCCGGCCCCGCCGACCCGGGCCGCCCGACCAGGCCCGAGGCGGCCGGTACTCCCCCGGTCCGGGACGCCACGGCCCACGAGGAGCCGGGCCCGGCGGAACCCGCCGGCACCTCGGGGGCCGGCGAGGGCGTCGCCGCCCGGGCCGTACCGGCCGGCGACGGGACGCCCGCGGAGCTCGCCCTCGCCGACACCGCGACCGCGACGGCCGAGGAGGACGCCTCCGCCACCGCGGCCGCGGTGCTCGCCCCCATCGCCGCCGGGCTGCTGCTCACCGGCGCGGCGATGTGCAAGCACCGGGGACTGCCGCGCGGGCACTGAGCAACGCGGCTGCGGGCGCGGGGAATCACTGGTCCGCGGGCTGGAGTTCGAGGACGGGCCTCAGAGGCCGGAGCCCAGCTTCAGCTCCATCAGCGGGAGTTCACGCCCGGGTATGGAGCCGGACGGCGTGCTGCCGATGCGGTCGGCACCCATCGCCCGGTAGAAGGGCTCGGCGTTCGGGTCGGAGCCGATGGTGAGGCGGTGCAGGCCGGCGGCCCGGGCGCGGTCGCGAACGTGCTCGAACAGCGTCCGGCCGATGCCTCGGCCGATCCGGTCCGGCTCGACGAAGAGCATGACCAGCTCGCCGGACGGCGGGACGACGGTCAGCGCGGCGAGGCCCAGCACCCGGCCGCCGTCCTCGGCCACCACCGTCGACGCCCGTTCGACGGCGGCGGCGTCCAGGGTCAGCTCCTCGCGGCACGCGGCCATGAAGGCCTCGTCGTAGCCCCAGTACGCCTTGGCCCGCAGGGCGATGCCGGTGAGCAGTCCGGCCTCGTCCGGGCGGGCGGGTCGGATGTGCATGCGGTTCCCTCACGTCGACAGCCGGACGCCCGCGGCCATTGTGCGCCGCAACTCGGTCGCCTGCCAACGGTTTTACCGTGGGCGGGGAAGGGCCGGTGGAGAAGGGCGCGGGGAGAGGAGCGCAGGCGGCGAGCGAGGCCGACCAGGGCCCCCGGGGAGAGCGCTGCGATTGGGTGAGCGGGAGCCGTCCGGAACCGGGCAAGGGCGAGGGGTTGCGCGAGCGGGCCCCGGTGCGCCGCCGACGCCTGCCGCGCCCCCGCCGTCAGCGGAAGACGCCCGGGGGCGGGGCCGGGGAGGGGGCCGCCGTGGCGTCGGTGGCCGGGGTGGCGCCGGCGGTGAAGTCGGTGAGGGCGCGGCCGTGTTCGACCCGGCCGTGGGAGGAGTCGGAGGCGACCCGGCGGGTGAGGTCGGCGATAGGGAGCGGGGTGTGGGCGGCGGCCAGGACGAGGTTGCCGAAGCGCTTGCCGCGCAGCACGGCGGGGTCGGCGGTCAGGCACAGTTCGGGGAAGACCGCGCCGAGGGTGGCGACCTGGGAGCGGGCGAAGGGCAGGGCGCCGCCGTCGGCGATGTTGGCGGCGTACCAGCCGCCGGGGGCGAGGGCGCGGGCCGCGAGGGTGGTGAACTCCACGGTGGTGCAGTGGGCCGGGGTGCGGGCGCCGGAGAAGACGTCGGTGATGACCAGGTCGACGCTGCCCTCGGGGGTGCGTTCCAGCACGCTGCGGGCGTCCGCGCCGCGCACCTTGATCTGCCAGCCGCGTTCCAACGGCAGTTCGGCGCGGACGAGTTCGGTGAGCTCGGTGTCGATCTCGGCGACCTGCTGGCGGGAGCGCGGCCGGGTGGCGGCCACATAGCGGGCCAGGGTGAGGGCACCACCGCCCAGGTGCAGGACGGTCAGCGGACGGCCCGGCGGGGCGACCAGGTCGATCAGGTGGCCGAGCCGGCGCTGGTACTCGAAGCCCAGGTGGGTGGGGTCGGCGAGGTCGACCAGGGACTGCGGGGCGCCGTCGATCAGCAGCGTCCAGGCGTGCGGGCGGTCGCGGTCGGGGCGCAGTTCGGCCAGGCCGGAGCCGACCGGACGGGTGAGCGGGCCCTGCGCGTGGCGGCGGCCGTCCGACCCGGTGGTGAGCGCCGGTTCAGGGCTGCGCGCGGCCCGGTTGCTTCGTCCCATGGCGGCCATTATCGCCGGAGGCGTCATGGGCGGGTGCCGCCGGAGGCGTCATGGGCGGGTGCCGCCGGAGGCGTCATGGGCGGGTGCCGCCGGAGGCGTCACGGGCGGGTGTCCCCGCCGCAGGAGCACGCCCCCAGGTCAGGGGCGTGCCACGGGGATCCGGCCGGAGGCGAGGGGGCCCGGCCGGGTCCGCGCGGCACGCCCGCTAGAACGGGCCGAGGCCGCCCGCGGTGAGCGTGCAGGCGGCCTCGCAGAGGGCGGAGCGGAGCACCCAGGCGTCGGTGGGGCGGGCGGTGCGGTCGGCGCCGGACGGCGGGATCACCCAGCGCGGGTCGGTGGCGGAGGGCACCAGGGCGCCGGCCGTACAGGAGCTGCCGGGCAGGTGCCAGGTCTCCCGGGTGCCGGCTGGGACGAGGAAGGCGAGGGTGCTGCCGTCGTGGCTCTGCAGGACGGCCCCGCAGGCGCGGCGCAGGCGCAGGATGTCGACGGCCTCCAGGCCGTGCCGCAGGGCGACCGTCACCGTGTCGCAGCCGGTGACGAGGGTGTCCTCGGGCGGGACGGCGTACTCCCGGCACTCCCGGCGCAGGCCGCCGCAGGAGCCGCGGCCGCCCTCGACCGGGCCCCGGCCGGGGAACCGGTCGTCGGCGGGGTCGGGGAGCAGGGCGGGGGCGGCGGCGGCGAGCGCGCCCCCGGCGACGGGTCGGTGCTGCGGCAGTCCGGTGGCCATCATGGGGCCCTCCTGTACCTCGTCGGTTCGGAAGCGCTGCCGCCGGGGTGGGGGCCACGGGGCGAGGGGACGGGCCGGTGGGCGGCCTGGGCTTCCTGGTACCAGGACAACGCGGCGGGAACGCCGGAGGCCACGGGGCGCATTACAGCAAGGCATGGCATTTCATGGCGGATATCCGGCAACAACGCCCGCTTTGCACCGTTTTGACGGCTAATGTCCGGCACACCCCATGTGGTCGGCCGGTGACTCCGAGTATTCTCGGCGCCATGGCAGCCACCCCACCGGCCGAGCCGAACCGACCGTCCCCCAACACCGTGATGCGCATGCTCCGCGGCGACCGCTCACCCGGCGAGTTCGCCATGGCCGTCCGCCGGGCCGCCCGCGAGATCGGCGAGCACGTGTCCTGCGACGCCCGCTACGTCGGACGGGTCGAGTCCGGTGAGATCCGCTGCCCCAACTACGCCTACGAGCGGGTCTTCCGGCACATGTGGCCGGACCGCACGCTCACCGACCTCGGCTTCGCCCCCCGCACCGCCGTCCGCCGCCGCTCGGCGGCGGACGGCGCCCGGGCGGCGGCTGCCGGGTTGGCCCCGCCCCAGCCCACGCCCGACCCCACCCCTGACCCCACGCTCCATCCACCGCTCCACCCACCGTTCCCGCCCCTGCCCGCCCCGCGCTCACCGCACTCCACCCAACTCCCGTACGCTGCCTCGCCGTACGCGGATCCAACCGCTCCGGACCGGCTCGCGTGGCCGATGGCTGGCGCGGTGCCCAGGGGGCCCGATGGATCGCCCTATCTCGACGAGGAGAACGACGACGTGCGTCGCCGTACGTTCCTGGCCGGCGGCTCGACCGCGCTGGCCACCGTCATCGGCATCGACCGGCCGGCCGCCGCCGGCCCGGTCGCCGCTGCCGGATTCGGACCCGCCGCCGGTCCCGCCGGACTCGGCCCCGCTGCCGGCCCCGTCGCCGGGGTCGGCTTCGGACCGGCCGATGGCCGATCCGCCCTCCCCTGCGCGGAGTTCACCGCGCCCTCGCTGCTCGCCGCCGAGCCGGTGGTGCCCGGCCGGCCGGGGCCGGTGCCGCCGCCGCGCAAGGTCGGCGCCGCCGAGGTGCTGGGCGTCGAGCAGGCCGTCCGGGACATCAGACTGGCCGACGACGCGCACGGTGCGGACGCCCTGTACGAACTCGCCGGGCAGTCGCTGCGCACCGCCTACCTGCTGCTCAACGAGGGCGAGTACAGCGCCGAGACGGAGCGTCGACTCCAGGCCGGGGCCGGTGAACTGGCCATCTCCGTGGGGTGGTTGGCGCACGACTCGAACCGGCTCGGGGATGCCCGCTCGTTCTACGCGGAGGCCCTCGCCACCGCCCGGATGGCCGGGGACCCCGCACTGGAGGCGCACGTCTTCTGCAACAGCGCCTTCCTGGCCCGGGACGCCGGGCGCCCGCGCGAGGCGCTGCGCGCCGCGCAGGCCGGGCAGTGCGCCGCCCGGGAGCTGGAATCCGCCCGGCTGCTCGCCCTGCTGGCCATGCGCGAGGCCGGCGCCTGGGCCGTGCTGCGGGACCGCTCCGCCTGCGAACGCGCGATCGGCCGGGCGTACGCGCTGTTCGACCGGGGGCCGTCCGAGGCCGACCCGGAGTGGATGTCGTTCTTCGGCGAGGCGGAGATCGCCGGGCTGCAGTCGCAGTGCTGGTCCGCGCTGGAGGACTGGGACCGCGCCAGCGACCAGGCCGCGCTGGCGATAGCGCTGCAGGAGCCGCACTTCGTGCGCAACCGGGTGCTGTACACCGCCGAGCTGGCCCACGACCGGCTCGGCCGGGGGGACTTGGCGGGAGCGGCGCACCACGGCTCGGCCGCCGTCGCGCTGTTCGGCGAGGTCCGCTCGGCCCGGATCCGCAGCATGCTGGCGGACACCGCGGGGCGGTTGCGTCCGCACGCCGCGGTGCCCGAGGTCCGCCGGTTCCTGATCGGCTACGACCGGGCCGCAGCCGCCTGAGCGGTCGTCACCGCTCGAGTCGCGGCGGCCCGAGCGGTCACCGCCGCACGAGCGGCTACGGCATGAACGACCGCCGGCTCCTCCGTCAGTGGCCGGACTTCAGCCCGTCCAGGTGGGACAGGTCGTTCCAGACCTCCACCGCCGGGGCGCCGTACTCCCAGGACAGCACGCACAGCGCCGCCGTACCGAGCTTGAACCGCTGGGCGAACTCGGGCGGCAGGCCCAGCCAGCGGGCGGCCAGGATGCGCAGCAGGTGGCCGTGCGCGAACAGCACGACGTCCTGGTCGGCGCAGTGCATGTCGGTGGTGTCCGCCTCCGGGACTCCGTGCTCCTCGTTGAGGTCCGCGAGGAGGGCGTCCACCCGGGCGGCCACCTCGGAGAGCTTCTCGCCACCGGGCACGCCGTCGCGCCAGATCAGCCAGCCCGGGTGGTCGGTGGCCCGGATGTCGGCGCCGGTGCGGCCCTCGTACTGGCCGTAGTCCCACTCCATGAGTTCCGGGCGCTCCACCGCGCGGTCGCCGAAGCCGGCGAGTTCGCAGGTCTCCTTGGCCCGGCCGAGCGGGCTGGTGTAGACGAGCGCGTCGGGCAGTCCGTTCCACGGGGCCTTGGCGAGCCGGGCGCCGAGCGCCCGGGCCATCGCCCGGCCCTGCTCGGTCAGCGGGATGTCGGTGCGGCCGGTGTGTTGGCCGGAGGCCGACCACTCGGTCTCGCCGTGGCGGACCAGCACGATTCGGGCGGGCATTGGAGAGCTCCTCGCAGCGGGGCGGTCGACGGTCGGTCTCACCCTTGAGCACCGGGCTCCATGATCCCTCACCCGGGCGACCCCACGAGCCAAAGGGCGCGCCGCTGCCGAAAGGGCGGGCCCCTCCTGCCCGATGGCGGGCAGGAGGGAGAGCGACAAGCGAGGTACGAGCGCCGGAGCGACGACCGTCGGCAGCGGGTTGGAGCGCCCGGCGGCGAGTGGGGTGGGTCACCACCACGGCGCGGGCCCGGGGTACCTCGTGATGGCGGCCGGTTCCGTCCGGTGCCGCGGGCCGGTCCGCACCGCGTTGTCGGACCCGGATGCGACACTGGGCCCCACCATGAACGTCTCGACGAACGTCCCGCCCGGCGGGCCCGCTGAGCCGCTCGCCCAGCGGCTCGCCGAGCTGCGCGGACCGGCCCCGCAGCGCAGTCTGAACGCCCGCTCCCTCGCCGCCCTGGCCGCCAATCCGGGCTGCCACCGCCGCGCGGTGCTGGACGCGGCCGGGGTGGACAAGTCCGCGCTGGCCGCCCGGCTCGGCCGCCCCGCGCCCTTCGGGCAGTCCCCGTTCGCGATCGCCCGCGGCCTGGTGTTCGAGTCCCGGCTGAAGGCGGACGACCACGCCGCCCTGCTGGAGCCGCTGCGCGCCCACCTCGGCGTCCCGGCGGACGACCGCGCCCCGCTGCTGGTGCCCGACCTGCTGCACCGCTCCGGCCCGGCCGTCCGCGCCGACCGGACGGCCGAGGCGCTGGCCCGGGCCGCCGCCGACCCGGATGCCTGGACGCTGCTGGACCACCCGATGCTGCGGCTCCCCGTGGCCGGCAGCACCGCCTACCTGGAGCCGGACGCCCTGGTGGTGCACGGCGGGCGGTGCACGGTGGTCGAGATCAAGTCCTTCCCGGTGCTGGACGGCAGCGCGGACCCGGCCAAGGTCGGCGCCGCCGCCCGACAGGCCGCGGTGTACGTGCTGGCGCTCCAGCACGCCGCCGCGGCGGCCGCCGGGCTGCCGCTCGCCGACGACCCGTACACCGAGCAGCGGCTGCCGGGCAGCCCCCGCACCAGCGTGCTGCTGGTCTGCCCGAAGGACTTCGGCAACCGGCCGACCGCGGTGGCCGTGGACGTCCGCCGCGAGCTGGCCACCACCCGCCGCCAGCTGAGCCGGATGACCGGCATCGGCCGACTGCTGGCGGCGCTGCCGCCGGGCACCGACTTCGACCTGGCCACCGACGAGGACGGCGCCCCGGCCCGGAGCACCGAGCAGCTGACCGCCGCGGTCGAGGCGGTGCCCGCCGCCTACAGCCCGGACTGCCTCTCCACCTGCGAGCTCGGCTTCCACTGCCGCGCCCAGGCCCGCTGCGGCGACCGGGTCGAGCAGCTCGGCCGGGGCGTGCGCGGCGAACTGGGCAGCATCCGCACGGTCACCGAGGCGCTGACCGCCGCATCCGGCGGCGCGGGCACCGGGGACCCGGCTGACCCGAACGACCCGGACGACCCGGACGGCGGCGACGGCGCGCACGAGGCGGCCGAACGCCTGGCCTACGCGGCCGCCCTGCGCGCCGAAGCGCTGGGTGGGCGGCGGCCGGGTTTGGGACGACCAGGTACGGAAGCGCCGGGTACGGAAGCGCGGCACCCGGAAGCGCTGGGTGCCGGCGCATGAGCCTGCTCACCACCCTCGCCCGGCTGGAGGCCGTCCGCAGCGGCCGGGCCGAGCCGCTGGCCACCGTCCGGCACCGGCACCTGTCCGAGCGCCCGATGGTGCTGGTCCCGCTGACCGCGGCCGGTGAGTCCGGCGCACCGCTGGCCGTCATGCTGGGCACCGACCGGGACGCGCCCCGGCTGCACCTGGTGCCGCAGCCGCTCAACCGCACCCTGCGGTTCGACTTCCTGGCCGCGCTGGCCGCCGACCTGCTGCCCTACCTGGAGTCCTTCGGCACGGACGTCGAGCAGATCGAGGGCTCCGAGAAGGATCCGGAGAGCGGCGAGAAGACCCAGGTGTTCCGCGAGCTGTGCACCGACGCGCCGCAGCTGATCGTGCCCAACGGCGCGGGCGTGCACCATTTCGCCCTGATCGGCCGGTCGACCCGCTTCCGCCGCACCGTCGAGGACGCCGAGCCGGGCCCGTATCCGGCGCCGCTGCGGGTGCCGCTGCTCGGCCGCTGGCTGACCCACCTCACCGACCGCGCCCAGGTGCCCGGCTCCAGCCTGCTGCTGCCGATGACCGGCCTGCTCGCCCGGCACTGGGCGACCGGCCAGAGCCACCTGGAGGACCAGCACCTGGCCGCCCTGCTGGCCTGGCACAGCCCGCCGCCGGGGCTGACCGGCGCACGGGCCGCCGAACTGGCCGAGACCGAGCGCGACGAGCACGGGCAGCTGGTGCACCCGCCGGCCGGTCCGGCCACCGACCCGGCCTTCGACGAGGGGGTGCTCGCCCCGGCGATCGCCCGCTACGACACGGCCGTCAGCGCCCTGCAGCACAGCACCGAGCAGCGCGACGAGGCCGCCGCCGAGCGCGCCCGGACGGCCGTCCGTTCGGCCGTCGAACAGCTGGAGCAGGTGCTGTCCGCCGTCCTGCTGCCCACCTGGCGGGACGTCTGGCACGGCCTGGACCTGCTGCGCGCCCTGCCCCCGGCCGGGCACCTGGAGGAGCGCTGGACCGGTGACCGCTGGTCCTACACCGGCCACCGGGACCGCCTGGCGGCCGGCGAGCCGCCGCAGCCCCGGCAGGACGACGCCGTCACCGCGGCCCGCAAGCTCGCCCAGCGCGAGCGCGAGCAGGCCCGGCTGGACGTCCAGGAGGCGCTGGACGACCCGCTGGCGATGGCCGAGCACCGGCTGTCCGGCGAGGCCTTCAGCGGGGTGGTGACCGAGGTGGTGCCGGACTACGACACCACCGGCCGCTCCCCCAAACCCCGCCCGCTGGTCACCCTGCGCACCGCCGACCGCCCGCACGCCGACCTGGGCCGGGAGGCGCACCGGGTGCACGGTCCGTCCGCGCAGAAGGCGCGGATCGTCGCGGTCGACCCGGCCGAGGGCACCATCACCCTGCGGGTGCTGTCCGGCATGGGCCGCAAGAAGGAGCCCGAGCCGGGCAGCCTGCCCGAGCCCGGTGAGCCGGTCACCTTCACCCTGTTCGAGTTGACGGTCCGCCAGTCCGCGCCGCTGCCCGAGCCGGACGACACCCCGTGGACCCACGGCGGCCCGCCCGGCACCGCGTCCGCGCCGTCCGCCGCCGCCATCGCCGTCGCCACCGAGGAGTGGGAGTGATGACCGGACCGATCAGCGAGCAGTCCCCGGGCGCGGCCGCCGACGCCGCGGTGGCCCGCATCCTGGCGGCCACCGTCCGCCCGCCGGCCGGTGCGCCGCGCGGCGTGGTGGTGGACTCCCCGCCCGGCGCCGGGAAGTCGACCCTGGTGGTGCGGGCCGCCCGCGAGCTGGTGGCGGCCGGCGAGCGGCTGATGATCGTCGCCCAGACCAACGGACAGGTGGACGACCTGGTCGGCCGACTGGCCGAGAAGGCCCCGGAGCTGACGATCGGCCGGCTGCACGCCGCGGACTCCCGCCCCGGCCCGGAGGTGCTCAAGCACGCCAACGTCACGCCCTCCGACAAGGTCGCCGACCTGGTCGAACAGGACGTGGTGATCTCCACCTCCGCCAAGTGGCAGTGGGTGCGGGCCGAGGCACCGTGGCGGCACGCGATCGTCGACGAGGCGTACCAGATGCGTTCGGACGCCCTGCTGGCGGTGGCCCGGCTGTTCGAACGGGCGCTGTTCGTCGGCGACCCGGGCCAGCTGGACCCGTTCACCGTGGTCGGCACCGAGCAGTGGGCGGGCCTGTCCTACGACCCGTCCAGCAGCGCCGTGGTCACCATGCTGGCGCACAACCCGCAGATCGAGCCGCACCGGCTGCCGGTCTCCTGGCGGCTGCCGGCCAGCGCGGCCCCGCTGATCTCGCGGGCGTTCTACCCGTACACGCCGTTCCGCTCCGGCACCGGCCCGGACGACCGCCTGCTGACCCCGGCCGTCCGCCCGGACGGCTCGGCGCTGGACGCGGTGATCGACCGGGCGGCCGAGCACGGCTGGGCGCTGCTGGAGCTGCCCGCCCGGCACACCGTACGGACCGACCCGCAGGCGGTGGCTGCGGTCGCGGCCACCGTCCGACGGCTGCTGGAGCGTGGGCTGACCGCCCGGTCCGAGCAGGGCGAGGCCCCGCTCACCGCGGACCGGATCGCCGTCGGCACCGCGCACCGGGACCAGGCGGCGGCCGTCCGGGCGGCCCTGCTCAAGGTGGGCGTACCGGTGGACGACACAGCCGGGCCGGCCGTCACGGTGGACACCGCCAACCGGCTGCAGGGCCGGGAGTACGACGTCACCGTGGTGTTGCACCCGCTCTCCGGGCGCCCGGACGCGACCGCCTTCCACCTGGAGACCGGCCGGCTCTGCGTGCTCGCCTCCCGACACCGGCACGCCTGCATCGTGGTCGCCCGGGCCGGGATCGCCGAGCTGCTGGACGAACACCCCGCCACCGAGCCGGTGCAGTTGGGCGTCCCGGTGGCCTTCCCGGACGGCTGGGAGGCCAACCACCAGGTCCTCCAGCACCTGAGCGGCCACCGGGTGCACCTGCGGTAGCGGAGGTCAGTCCTCGGTCTCGCACACCGCGAAGGCGACCACGGACCCGTGCTCGGCCTGGGCGCTCCAGCCGGTCGCATCGGCGGTCGGCTCGCTGGCGCGCACCGGGCCGGTCGCGTCGGGCTGGAGCCGGTAGCCGCCGCCGGTCAGGTGGGTGCCGGCCGGGCAGGTCGCGGTCGAGACGCCGCCCGGGCTGCTCGCCGGTCCGGTGACGACCTTGGCCGTCTCGGCGGCGAAGGCGGGTGCGGCGGGCGCGGCCGAGGCCAGGACGGCGGCGGCCAGCAGGAGGGCGGTGGACAGTGCGCGCATGGGGTGCTCCCGGTTCGGTGGAGGACTTTCAGTGGACGACTGCTGTACCCGGCACAACCGGTTCGCGTGCGATCAGGACGCGCGGCGCCCGCAGCACTCCTCCGGCGCGCACCGGGGAATAGCGCCCGCACGCGCACCGTTCCGCTACCGGCCGCCGCCGCGAGACAATGGACGACGGCCACGATCGGCGGTGCGGCCCGGAGCAGCCCGCCCGCCCTTCCCCACCCGAGACCCCGGAGGTGTCCGTCCATGCCCGACTCCCCCGCCGAGACGCCCGAGCCCACCAGGCGCCAGCGCCCCGCGCAGCTCCTGTTCGAGCCGCAGTCCGCCGAACCGGAGCCGGAACGATTCTTCGACCTGGAGTCGATCGACGACCCCGCGGAGCTGCTGCGCCGCTCCACCGAACTGGCCCTGGCCTTCCGGGCCGCCGCCGAGCGTGCCACCGACTTCCAGGCCGTCGCCGCCGCGCAGCTCGCGGACCCGCGCCGGTTCGACGCGCTCTCGAACACCGAGATCGCCGAGCGGGCGGACTGGACCCCGGACTACGCCGCCAAGATGATCGAGTACGGCCGCGGTCTGCTCCAGCCGCGCCGCCACGAGGACTGATCCCCCCGCACGGACCGACCCCAGCCCCAGCCCCAGCCCGGTGGCATATGCCAGCGGCGGAGGGTACGCGATCGCGCGCCGCCCTGTCCGGCGAACGGTGCTTTCCACCACACCGGGGCCGCGCACGGCGCAGGCTGCTGGGCGTGGACATCTGGACGCAACAGTCGGTGGAGTACGTCTCCGTGGCCGGGGAGGCCTGGCTCGCCTCCGCGAGCGAGTACCCGCGCAGCATGCGCGCCCTCTGGGAAGCCCGCCCGTGGGCACCCTCGGTGCTGCCCTGCGGGCGGGCCTTCGACGTGATCAGCATGCCGTCGCTGTTCGGCCGCCGGGTGCTGGACGAGCTGTGGGCCTCCGGTCCCGGTTGCGGCCCGGTCGCGGCCTACCGGGGGCGGACCCTGTTGTTCGTCCAGCCCGGCGCGGCGCCCCGGCTGCGCCGGCTGCTGGCCTGGGAGGAGTGGGCCCGGGACGTGCCGCCGCTGCTGTGCCACGGCAAGGGCGACGCGGTGACGGTGCCGCCGGTGCAGCGGATGGCGCACGGCCCGGACTCCCCGAGCCGGGGCACGGGCCGCTGGATCGTCGCCCCGGAGGAGCGGGAGCCCTGGCTGCCGGGGGCCTCGGTGGTGCTGTGGGCCTGCGTACGGGCGGCGGCGCGCGAGCCCGGCGCGGGCGTCCCGGCCGAGCCGGTCCTCGTGACCGGCGGGTGAACGGGGGGCGACCGGTATTCGATTTTGGCTCGGACGCGGGCCGCTGCTAGAGTCTTCTCTGTCAGCAGGCGCCGCTAGCTCAGTTGGTTAGAGCAGCTGACTCTTAATCAGCGGGTCCGGGGTTCGAGTCCCTGGCGGCGCACAGACAGCCGGAAGGCCCTTCGCGAGAGCGAAGGGCCTTCCGGCGTTTGCGCGCCTTCATTGAAGGGGGGGGCCCGGGAGCCCGCCCGAGGGGGCGGCCCAAG
>NZ_JBSFGK010000073.1:0-40057 GCF_053596495.1 Kitasatospora sp. NPDC001683 | reverse complement strand
CGCCTGGCTCCACACCTACAATCACCACCGCGGACACACAGCACTCGCAGGCAAGCCACCCGCCAGCCGCGTCCCCAACCTCACGAGTCAGAACAGCTAGGGCGTTGACATCGGGCGACAGGCGCTCGGCCTCGGCATCGCTGAAGAAGACCGCGTTCTCGAACCAGAGCGCGTCGGTGACCCCCACCACCCGGTAGTGGCCGGCGCTGTCGGAGGTGGCGGCTTCGGCCTGACGCCCGATCATCCCCTGGTCGCCGCCGCCGACGACGATCTCGTCCGGGGCCTTGGGCGCGCGCCCGGCCACCAGGTGGTAGCCCGCGAAGGCGGCCGAGGACCACGGGTGGCCGGTCGTCCCTGCGGAACCGGGGTTCAGCCGTACCGGGAAGCTGCGGTCGGGTGTGGCTTTGCCCGCCGCGGTCACCTTCGTCACGACCTCGGCCGGCAACACCGCCGGGGCCTTCATCGGACGCCCCTCGAAGCCCTGCGGCGCGACCACGACCTGGGCTTCCTTGAATCGCTGCGGGCCCGGGTGCGGCGTGCCGAAGGTGGCCGCCAGGGTCAGCGTCATCATGCCGATCATCGTCGTACCGAGCGCGAGGGCGAGGAAGGCGCCCACGAAGCCCATCAAACGGTGACGCAGGGTGGCTACGGTGATCTTCAGCACGGGTTCGTCCCGCTCCCGCCGGGCTCCAGCGCGGCCATCCGCAGGGCCACGCTCTCGGCCGTCGGCTCGAGCAGCTCGCCCGTCACCCTGCCATCGGCGAGGAAGACCACCCGCTGCGAGTACGAAGCGGCCACCGGGTCGTGCGTGACCATGATCACCGTCTGCCCGTGCTCCTCGACGACACCGCGCAGAAGGGACAGGACCTCCCGCGCGGTACGCGAGTCCAGCGCGCCGGTCGGCTCGTCCGCGAAAATCACCTTGGGCCTGGTGACCAGCGCACGCGCGATGGCCACCCGCTGCTGCTGACCGCCCGAGAGCTCGGCGGGCCGGTGCTCGCCGCGCTCGGCGAGGCCGACCTCGGCCAGCCCCCGGTCGATCGCCACCGGGTCGATCTTCCGCCTGGCCAGCCGCAGCGGCAGCTCGACGTTCTGCCGGGCCGTCAGTGCCGGGATCAAGTTGAAGGACTGGAAGATGAAGCCCATGTGCTCGCGGCGCAGCTCGGTCAGGGCGCGCTCGGCGAGCTCGTGCAACGGCGCGCCGTCGAGCAGGACTTGGCCCGCGTCGACCCGGTCGAGGCCCGCCGCGCACTGCAGCAGCGTGGACTTGCCCGAACCCGAGGGGCCCATGATGGCGGTGAAGGTGCCCGCCCCGAAGTTGGCGTCCACTCCGTCGAGCGCCTGCACCCGGTTGTCGCCGCGGCCGTACGTCTTGTGCACGACGGTCAGGCGGACGATGTCGCCCACCTTCTCCGCACCGACGAAGGCCGGGCTCGAAGCCCGTGCCGGTAGAGCCTCGTTCCGGAACACTCGCTCGCCTTTTCCGTAGGGACATCGGTCGGGGGCATCGGTCACCCGCCGCACCGACGCTAGAGCTGTTCGCGGCATCCACGCCTCCGGACTGCCCCTGATCTCGACCCTGAGGAACCCCTGACCCGAGTAGGCGGCGACCGTGCGGCGCAGACCCCGCAGCCCGCCACCGGCGGCCGGTGCTGTTCGCCCTCATGAACATCGAACGCGGCCCAGTCCGGCTACCTCCCGAAGCGTTGAACTACTACTGTCAGATCTCGCTCGTGAAGGAATCAGTCCGACAGAACATCACGAACCGGACGTCATCTGACTACGCCGAAGCCCTGGTCACACCCGACGGCCCCTCGCCCGATAGAGCTTGGCGTGCAGTCCGGCAGATCGTTCCGGGCGCGTGCAACTGGCATCTCGTCGAAGTGCGTCTCGACATGCGGCGACGTCAGAAGTCGTTGCCCGCACCGGGCCATACGAGGTCGAACCATGTGGCCGAGAGGATCAGGAGCCGCTCCATGTCGGACGAGACCCCGCTGCATCCCGCCTCCTGGCCACCCGCCCCGATCAGGACCGAGCGGCTCGTGCTCCGTGAGCCCGAGACCTGGGACCGTACGGCGTTCATCGAGCTGCTCGCCTCGCCAGAGGTGCACACCTACCTCGGCGGCCCCCAGCTGCGTGACGAGCTCGAGCGCGAGATGCCCGAGGTGCCCGAGCGGTGGCCCGGCAGCTTCGTCGTTGAGCTCGACGGGTCGATGATCGGCCAAATCCTGCTCAGGAGATCACCGGGGAACCGTCGCCCGGCTGTCGCGGGGAAGGTCAGTCTCGGCTACCTGTTCCTGCCGCGGGTGTGGGGATTCGGGTACGCCGCCGAGGCGTGCGCGGCGGCACTCGACTGGCTCGCCGGCGCGCTTCCCGGCGAACCAGTGGTGCTCGCCACCCAGAGCGCCAACGTCGCCTCGATGCGTCTCGCGGCGAAGCTGGGGTTCACTGAGGTAGAGCGGTTCGAGGCCTGGGGCGCCGAGCAGTGGCTCGGCCTGCGGCCCCCCATCACGCCGTCCCCCTCGGTCGCCTTGCCACGCTCCCAGCGGTGGATTGGGCGCAGCAGGAGGACGCCGGAGCCTGGCGGCGGTCGCTGCGGTACCCGCCCGCGGCGGTGAGCATTCACCCCGCGCCCGCAGCCGTCCAAGGCCCGTCGGCTCGACGCTCGGGCCGAGTGGCGACGCACCGTCCTCGCGCACTCTCTCAGCCCAGGCGACGGCCTGCTCCAGCCAGTCGAGCACGACCGCGTTCCGCAGCTGCGGTGCCATTGGGGCGCAGTGGTCGTCGGCGCCCTGGGTCTGCGTCATCACCACGTGCTCTTTGGGGCCGCCGAGGAGGTCGTACAGGCGGTGGTCCTGGCCCGGGATCATTCCTTCGCTCTCGTATCCCAGGACCAGTGCCGGGCACTTCACCAGCGGTGCCACGTCGTCGCAGCGGAAGCGCTCGATCGTCCGCGCAAGTGTCCAGAAGTCGCGGGGTGCCCGGCCGGCGCGGGCGTCGTCCAGGAACTGGCGGCCGAAGATCTCGGCGCGCTTCGCCAGCAGCGGGGCGGCGGGGCCGAGTTCGGGAATGACTTCCGTCCGCCACCGGCGGTTGACGGTCTCGCGGTCGGGACCGGCCGCCAGCTCCCGCCACACCTGGGGCCATGCGCACCAGTTGTCGACGGCGCCGGGGTCGGCGACCACCGCCGCCAGCCGGCCCTCGAACGCGGCGGCGCGGATCGCGAGGATGCCGCACATGCTCCAGCCGGTCAGGGCGATCCGTTCCGGGTCCACCACCGGCAGCCCCACCAGGTGGTCCACGACCGGACGCACGACGTGTTCCCAGTCCGGCCGGAACGGGATGCCGTGCTCGAAGAGCAGGCTCCCTTGTCCGGGCCCTTCCAGAATCACCGCGTTCCACCCACGCTCGACCGCCGCGCACGCGCCGAATGCGTACAGGTCGACGCTCTGGGCGTCGCTGCCGTTGACGAGGATCACGGTAGGCCGCCGCCGCGGTGGCCCGGTCGGGGTGAGCAGGTAGGCGGGCAGCCTCACGTCGCCGTATGGGATGCGGAGCCGCTGCACGGGCGGGTCGAGCAGCTCGCCCGCGCGGTGCCAGCAGGCCCGCATCCGGGCGAAGATCGCGGGTTCGCTGGCCGGGCGCTCGCCGGCGAGGACCGAGAACAGCGCCAGGGAGAGGTACTTGGCGGCCCGCAGGTACGCGTCGCGGGCGACAGTCCTGTGCCCCGCGCGCAGGGCGTCCTTGGCGGTGGCTTCCGTGCGGTGGCCCAGGGCGAGGAATTCCGCGTGGTACGTGCGGCCGGAGACTCCGGCGCGGTTGATCCGGTCCACGGCGGCCAGTACCTCCCCGGCCTCGGCGATGCGGTAGGCGGCGCCGCCGAGCGCGGCGCGGGTCTGGAGGTCGAGGTTGGGTTCGGCGAAGAGGTGGACACGGTCGAGAGGCATGCTGGTCTCCTTCAGGCCCGCAGGCCGTGGCGCTTGGTGTACGCGAGGTGGAAGACGAGCAGCGGGGCAGCGATGACCGGCCAGCACACGTGCATGGCCACCGGCGCGACGTCGACGGGCAGCAGGTAGGCGAAGGCGAGCTGAGCGAACGCGTTCAGCAGGCTCGCGATACCCCAGACGGCCGTGAGCACCCGCAGACCGTGCCGGAAGCCGGCGTCCTCGCCCCAGCGCCCCTCCCACGCCCGCAGGCCGTCCTCACCCGCCTTGACCAGGACGAACGAGCGGAACATCACCATCAGCGCGGGCCGCCCGTAGAGCACCGAGGCCAGCAGCCAGACCCCGATCAGGCCGCCGAGCATCCCCGTCCACGCCTCGCGGACCAGCAGTGCGCGCGGGTCGCCGGTGAGCGCGGAGAGCACCAGCCCGAGAGCGATCATGCTCAGGATCAGCAGGGCCGGGAAGTCGATGCGACGGGTCCGCGCCAGCCGCACGAGGACGACCACCGCCGGCACCGCCGCCGACCACAGCAGCGCGTGCCACTGGTCGACGCCCGCCGCGCGTAAGCCGTAGTAGAGGCCGAGCGGCAGGACGAGGTCGAGCAGGACGGGTATCAGCACGCCGGCGCGGCGCGCAGCTGTGTGGGCGGTCACCGTGCCTCCTCGCGCCTCGTCGCGAGGGCGAAGAGCGTGGACAGCTCGCGCCCGTAGGCGCGGGCGTCGAAGTCGTCGCCGACGGCGAGCCGGTTCGCTGCCGCGTCGATGGACGCCCGGATGGCGGTCGCCATCGCCTCCGCGTCGAACTCCCGGAACGCACCCGTGCGTTGGCCCTCTCGCAGGTGCTGCACCAGCAGCGCGACGGGGGTGTCGAAGCCGGCCGGGCTGACCAGCGGCGCGCCGTCTTCCCGGCGGGCTGCGGCGAGGACGTCGACCAGCGCCCGCACCTGCATCGGGTGCTCCGCCAGGAACTCCAGGTTCGACTCGATGTAGGCGGCCAGCATCGCGGCCGGCTCGGTGTGAGCGCGGATACGCGGCTGCATGAAGGCACGCGCCGCGTCCTGGACGGTGTCGACGACCGACTGGAACAGGTCCTCCTTGTCGTCGAAGTGGTACGAGATCAGACGCACGCTGGAGATCCCGGCCCGCTTCGCAATCTGCGCGAACGAGGCACGGGCATAACCGAGTTCGGCGACGGTCTCGATGGCGGCGGCGATGATCTGGGCGCGGCGCGCGTCAGTGACGAAGCTGCGGCCGGACGACGGCGCGTCGGCGTCACCACTCGCTTGATTTACTCGCATGAGTAAAAAGTAACACGAGTCGGCAACCCAGTCCGTCGCATCGTCAGTTCTCCCTCGACACCCGGCGATGAGCAGCGTGCCAATGGCGCCCAGGCCGCACCGCCCGCACATCACCCGCCGGTATCCGGCACAGCTCACCCGCACCGACCATGAGCTCCGCCCCCTCCACCCGCAGTTCCAGCCACCCGCCAAACGGGCCGGCGAGCGGAACCACGGCACGGCAGAACGGCAAGCCCCCGGACAGCAACCGGACCGGCAAACCCGACCCCCTCCACCCGGCCAACACCCCGGAGCGGCGCGGCGGCACCGACCAGGCCTGCACCCTCACACGTGCCCGCTCGCGAGTCTCGGGGCTACCGCCAGCAGCGCCTTATCCGCTCCCGGTCCAACTGACCAGCACCCAATACAACTGACCAACACCAGGTCAGAACACCAAAACGAAACCCACCCACCCCAAAGGCAGCCACAAAAGGACCCGACCACCCAACTGATACGCCCAGCTCAGAAGCACAGCCTCTGACCACAACCAATGAGCCCGGACAACACCCACCCCGCCACCACCCCGACAGGCACAACCAAAGGTCCAGACAACCCGGCATGAGCGGCCATTTCACGCCCACACCCGCCAACAGGTCACACCCGACGGCCCCTCACCGGGTAGAGCTTCGCGTGGAGCATGCGGTCCTCCCACCACGGATCGTCCGGAGCGGACACCAGCGCGGCGACCTGCTCGCGCTTGGTCGGGGCGGGCAGCACGAGCGGGCCCAGGTTCTTCTCGGCGCGGTCCCGTGCGCACTGCGGGCACTCCAGCCGGTCGGGGCCGGCCTTCTCCCGCAGCTCCAGCTTCGAGCCCTCCTTGCCGCCGATCGAGCCCCGGCACGTCCAGCACGGGCGCAGCGCGGCGTTCGCTGCCCGGGCGGCTTCCAGCTGTTCTTCGGCCTCCCGTTCCAGGCGCTCCATGTGTTCCTGGTGGCAGGGCCAGCAGCGGCCGCCGGGGCGGCGGGTCCACTGGCGGCTGCCATGCACCCAAGTGCTCTCCTCCTTGGGGAC
Organism: Kitasatospora sp. NPDC001683; assembly: GCF_053596495.1. Taxonomy (NCBI): domain Bacteria; kingdom Bacillati; phylum Actinomycetota; class Actinomycetes; order Kitasatosporales; family Streptomycetaceae; genus Kitasatospora; species Kitasatospora sp. NPDC001683. The sequence continues at coordinate 33,766 of NZ_JBSFGK010000073.1, read as the reverse complement.
GTTGCCGCAGTCGGCGCAGGCGAGGGTCTGCATCAGCTCGCGGTGGTCCTGCTTGGCCTTCTTCTCCCGGGCGGCCTGGCGCTGGTCGTAGGCGGCGCGGTTGTTCGGGTTGTCCAGCGCCTCGATCAGGGAGTGCCGTCCGTCGCGGCCGTAGCGCCACCAGATGGGTCCGAGCGGTCCGTGTTCGGCCAGGGCCTCCAGGGTGGTGGCGATGATGGGCACCGCGTCGTCGTACTCGCGCCAGCCGTCGTCGTTGTAGTCGCGGACCACCTTGCACCACCGGCCGAGCCAGCAGTCGGCGGACAGGTCCGCGATGGCCTGCTGCCGGTTGGCCAGGGCGAGGGGTCCGGCGTCGGTGACGACCAGGGCGACCGGCGGGTACCCGGGCCGGGTGTGGCCGGGCCAGGTTCGGCGCCACCAGTGCACCGTGCGGTCGGCCGGCTCCTGGTCGGCGAGGGCCGGGTCGTTGTCGCGGACCCTGGTGCGGAACAGCTCGCGGTACCGGGGGAACTTCGCGGCGACGTCGGCCGGGGCCATGGTGGAGCGGTCGACCTCGACCATCAGCACCGGCACCCCGATCTCCGGGGCCTGCCACACACCGTCCGGCCGCACCTTGCGCCGCCCGCCCGGCAGCAGGAACTCGGTCTCGGTCGACCAGGACCGCACCGTGCCCACCCCACCCGCAGCCCCCGGCGCACTGCTGTCTGCGTACTCATCAAAGTGCTCACCCGAGTACAGATGAATGTGCTCAGCTTGGTCTGGCCCTGGCCTGCTAGGCCAGAGCGACGGCTGCGATCATCGCCCGCATGACCTGTGATGTGTGCGGCAATGACTCGTCCGGTGACCCTGATCCGGTTCCGACGGTGCCAGAAGGCGGGGTGTGGGTAATCTGCGGGCATTGTTTTGCGGCCGTCCTCCATGAGGGCGGTCGAATCGGGCGTCCGCCGTACCGGCCAATCACAGACCGGTGGTGTGCTGCTGTGGACGAATCCGGGGAGGTGGAGGTCGAGCATGCCGTCGTGACTGGTGTCTTGACGCTTTGCGGAATGGGCATCGAACGAGAAGGGCTGGCCGGATACGGGTACTCGTGGTCTCCGCTGAGGCCGACGGCCTGCACTGTCTGCCGGTCTGTTGCGGCCGATGTTGATGCGCGCTGGCCGTCTGGCCGACGTGGCCGCCCGGAGCAATGAGCGGCTCCGGAAGGCGACCGATCCATGCGTCGTCGCTGATCGGGCGCTGGCTTCCAGCTTCGTGCGGTTGGTGGCCGCTCAGTTCGTCATCGATGTCGGCGCTCAGTGGTCAGGCTACGTCGGCGTCCCGGTCGATGGCGGCGAGGCAGACGATCTTGGTCATGGTGGGTACCCCCTGGGGTGCGGCGGTCGAGGCGGTCACGGTTGTCACAGCGGTCCGGGCAGTCCCGGCGGTCGAGGCGGTCACGGCCGTCACGGCAGGACGACGGCGAGGGCGTAGCGGACCGGCCGCGGGCCCGGGCAGTGGAAGCGGGACGGGCCCCAGAGTCGGAAACGCAGGCAGTCGCCGGTGGCCAGCTGGTGGGTCTCGCCGCGGACGGTGAGTTCCAGGGTGCCGTCCAGGACCCACAGGTGCTGTTCGATACCGGGGACGGGCGGGGCGTCATAGTCGATGGCGGCGCCGGGGCGCAGGGTGCCCTCGATCAGTTCGCCGCGCAGGCCCGCGTGCGGCGGGGAGACGGAGCGGCGGACGAAGCCGGATGCGGGGTCGCGCCAGACCGGTTGGTCCGGGGCGCGGAGCAGTTGGGGCGGTTCGGCCTCGACCTCGGCGAGCAGGCGGGACATGGTGCGGCCGTAGGCGGAGCAGAGCCGGCCGAGCTGGGCGGCGGTGGGGCTGATCTCGGCGCGTTCCAGGCGGGAGAGGGTGGAGCGGCTGACGCCGCTGCGAGCGGCGAGGTCGTCGAGGGACCAGCTGTGCTCGGCGCGGAGCGCGGCCAGGCGGGCGGCGAGTCGCAGGTCCTCGGGGGGACGGTTCCGGTTCTCTCATATTCGGGAGGATATCCCGGATCGGGGATGTGATGGCCGGCGGGGTAGCGACGGCGCGGGCAACGCGATGCCCCGCACCCGAACAGGAGGGCCCGGGACGGGGTGGGCAGGATGTCCGGCCCCTCCCTCTCGCCGATCGAACCCCGGCACGTCCAGCACGGACGCAGCGAGGCGTTCGCGCTACGGACGGCCTGTCTGGAGGACGCCTCGCGGTCGGCCCGGGACCACTCCACGCGCAGGCCGCGGTACCAGGGGTTGTCTGCGGGGGTGCGTATCGTCCGGGGCAGCAGGTATCGCAGAAGTGAGAAGAAAGGGGCGGGGTTAGCTGAATCGATGCCCCGCCCCACGCCACCAGACGCAACAGGTCACGCCCTACGGTCCCGCACCGGGTAGAGCTTCGCGTGGAGCACCCGCGCCTCCCACCACGGATCGTCCGGGACGGACACCAGCGCGGCCACCAGCTCCCGCTTCGTCGGCGCGGGCAGCACCAGGGGACCCAAGCCCTTCGCGACACGGTCCCGCACGCACCCCGGGCACTCCAGCCGGTCCGGGCCGGCCACCTCCCGCAACTCCAGCTTCGAGCCCTCCTCCCCGCCGATGGAGCCCCGGCACGTCCAGCACGGGCGCAGCGCGGCGTTGGCCGTGCGGGCGGCTTCCAGCTGCTCTTCGGCCTCCCGTTCGAGCCGCTCCTTCCGCTTCTGGTGGCAGGTCCAGCAACGTCCGCCAGGCTGCCGGGTCCACTGGCCGTGGAGGCCGTACTCCCAGGTGCTCTCCTGCTCGGGGATGTCGCCGCAGTCGATGCAGACCAGGGAGTCCATCAGCTCCTGGTGGGCCTTCTGCTGCTCGTCCTCGCGGACGGCCTGGCGCTGGTCGTAGGCGGCCCGGTTGTTCGGGTTCTCCAGCGCCTCGATGAGGCAGTGCCGCCCCGAGCGGCCGAAGCGCCACCACACCGGCCCGAGCGGCCCGTGCTCGGCCAGCATCTCCAGCGTGGTCGCGACGACCGGGACAGCGTCGTCGTAGACCCGCCAGCCGTCCCCGTCGTTGTCGTCCCGGCGCACCGTGCACCATCGCCCGCCCCAGACCTCGGCCGACAGCTCGGCCACGGCCTCCTGGCGGTTGGCCAGCGCGACCGGGCCAGCGTCGGTGACGACCAGGGCGACGGGTGGGTACCCGGCGCGGGTGTGCCCGGGGTAGGCCCGGCGCCACCAGTGCACCGTGCGGTCGGCCGGCTCCTCCTCGGAGCGGGCCGGGTCGTTGTCGCGGACCTTCACGCGGAACAGCTCGCGGTAGGCGGTGAACTTCGCGGCCACCCGCTCCAACGCCATGGTGGAGCGGTCGACCTCCACCATCAGCACCGGCACCCCGATCTCCGGAGCCTGGAGCACCGCGTCCGGGCGCACCTTGCGCTTCCCGCCCGGCAGCAGGAACTCCACCTCGGTCGCCCAGTCGGTCACGGTGCCCACCCCACCCGGGGCGTCCGGGGCCGTGCCGCCCAGGACGAACGCGCCGATCGTCTCGTTAACCGCCATCGCGTGCCGGGCACCGGACCGCCCGGCACCCCGAGCCGTCCCGCCCATCTCCGAGCGGACCATCCCGAGCACGGCGGCGGCCGCGTCCAGTCCGGCCGCGCCCTCCAACCGCCACGTCTTGCGCCGGTCCGGCGCGGCGAACGCGTCCCGGCCCGCGGCGACGGGGCGGTCAACGAGAAGGGGCGCCCGGGCCCGGTACCTGCTGTGCTGCCGACGGGGCCGCACCTGCGGGCGGGCGGTCGACGGGCCGTGGTCCTGCCTCGCCGAGGTCAGCTTTCCTTCAGCGGCGGGGCTGGCGGGATGGAGACCGTACGATTTTTCAGCCGGGCGAACAATCGCCGCTGGCCGGGTGGGAATTGACTGCGAGCGGCTATCTCCACGTAGAGGTCGCCGGCCGGGCCGCCGCAGGGACCCACTTCACCCTCACCGGCCAGTTGGATCCTGGTGCCGTTGTCGACACCGGCCGGGATCGTGACGGTCAGGGTGCGGCGGGCCCGGACCCGGCCGTCGCCTTTGCAGGGGCGGCACGGAGCGGGGACCACGGTGCCGAAGCCCTCGCACTGCGGGCAGGGGCGGGAGGTTAGGGCCTGGCCCAGGAACGACCGGGTGATCTGGGGGACATCGCCCGTACCGCGGCACACGTCACAGGTCCGCGCAGAGGTACCCGGGGCCGTGCCCTCCCCATTGCAGATGGTGCAGGTGATGGCGGTTTTGAGCTTGAGTTCCTTGGTAACGCCGGAAGCGGCCTCTTCCAGGGTGATCTCCAGCCGGATCATCGCGTCCTGGCCGCGCCGAGCGCGCGAACGCGGACTGGTATGCCCGGCGGCGTAGTCGAAGAATGCGTCCGCAAGGTCGGAGAGAGCGATCGCTTCCGGTGTCTTGGCCTTCGCCTCCGGACCACCCGCTGGCGTGTCGGCGGCAGCGTCGGCTGAGGCATCCTCCGTGGCAGCCAGCTCGTCCACAGTCCGGCTGGCTGCCAAGGCGAGTTCGAGTACCGTCTTCGCGCTGGCGTCCGCAGACTGCGAGCGGGTTGTCGGCGATTGTCCTGCTGCTTCGGTGCTGGTCGGCGGACTGTCCGCGGACACATCCATCGGTGAGGCCGACCGCTCACCCCACGGGGTGTGGTCGTTCACCTGTCCGACGGGTCCCTGGCGATCGAGCTCCCCGGAGACCTGCCGCAGCGTCTGGTCATCGGCCTCGATCACGGCGGCCGCACGGTCGAGGGCCTGGTCGATGTCGTCCCCGAACGGGTCGTCGCCCGGCCCCGTCCCCACGGACACGGCAGGCAAGGGGACCTGGGCCTCCGCGGCGCCGTCCTGGCCGACACGCAGCCGGTCGAGTTCGTCGTTGAGCTCGCGGACTTCCAACGCGAGGCGGGCGGCGATCTCCTCGGCCTGGCGGCGCTGTGCCTCGACGCGCCGTAAGTCGGTACGGGCCCGCTGCTCCTGTTCCCGGGCCCGGGCCAGTTGTCGCTGCGTTGTCTCCAAAGCTGCCGTGGCGACGTGTGTCGCCTGCTGCTGGAGGCTTTCGTTTTCGGCGATCAGGCGCTCGACACGTTGCTCGAGCTTGTAAACCATGCCAGCCAAGATCACGGCCAGGCGGTCGGAGTTGTGTGCGGCACGCTCGACCTCGGCCTGACGCTCCAGGGCACGGGTCAGCCGATCGTAGGTTTCGACCTGCTGCGCGCGGATCTCGGCGATCCCGACCACCGACGTGGCATCGGACGGCGCTGGAAGCACCCGTACTGGGTTCAGGGCCGCCCGTAGTAGCTGGGCGGCCTCGGCCTGGCGGCGCTCGCGCAGCCGCGGATCCTGGACGACGGTTGCGGTGACCAAGGCGGTCACGAACGCGGCGGGCGGCACCTTGCCAGCCAGGTAGGCACTGGTCTGCTGCTTGGAGTAGTGGATCGCTGCGGCCAGTTCGGTCATCGTCCGTCCGCTGTTATCGACCTGCCTGCGCAGGAACTCCGCGAGCTCCCGCGCCTCCGCAGACTCGGCCGTGATCCGCCCCCACCGTCGCCCCGGACGGCCCTGCCCACCCATCTGCTGCCTCCGTCCCGCCCGAAGGCGTCCACGCAGTCCCCCCGGACAACCGTGATTGTCCGGACCCTACCTGCCTCTTTCCCCCGGACACGAGCGGACGGACCAAATCCCCGGCACAGTCCTGACCATCAGGCCCGCCGCGCCGGGCACCATCCCCGTCGAGAAAGACTCCGCCGTGCTGCTCCCACCCCTGCGCGACCCCGGCGCCCTCCAGCGCGTCATGGTCGTCGCACTGCTCGCCCCCGTCCTCCTGATCGCGGCGATCGCATCGGTCCCCGTGTTCGCGATCCTGCCCTTCCTGAGCCACGGGACCGAGCGCACAGTGAGGATCCTCACCGCCCACACCGCCTACGCCCGCACGCTGCTGACCGCCAGCTGCACACCGAGTGACCCGACCCCGCCCCGGTCGCGTCATCGCAATCCCTGTCAGCGGGTCCTCCGCGCCCCGGATAGGGGCCGGTAGATAGGTGGTCAGCCGAACAGGCGGCGTTTCCGAGTCGCCTGCTGCTGCTCGGCCTCGCGGCGGGTCTGCTCGGCCTGCTGCTGGCAGCCGGTGCAGTCGGTGGTGCCGTCAGGGGGAGGCGTGGTCGGGGTCGTCGTACTCGTCGGGGCGGCGTCGGCAGGTCGGGCAGCGGCGGGCCTCGTCCGCTTCCCACTTCGCTGGAACTCCTTGCCCCGGTCCACCCGCACCAAGGTAGGAAGGCCGCCCGCAGGGCCGAACGGTTCGGTACGGGTGATCGAGGCGCGCAGCGCGGCCAGCACCGCGTCCCTCGACGGGGCGTGCGGTGTGATGGCCAGGCCGAGGATGTACTTGGTGGCGCAGTCGATGAACCACGTGATCCACGGACACGCCAACTCGCCCTCGACATCGACCTGCACCGGCACGTGCTTGCGGTCACCCTCCCAACACGCGTTCCTCCACAACCCCGGCCGCTTCCCGAACACGTCATGCGCCCGCCGGGCCGCTTCCCCGCCGCGCAGACCGGCCCGCTCCCCCACCGACAACTCCCGCACCACCGCGCGGTGCAGCGCCGACAGCGACAGCACCGGCCCTGTATCGGGGTCGTCCGCCGCGAGGGCCACCAGTTCACGGTGGACGGCCGAGACGTTGCCTCCCCACAACGCCAGCAGACGCCGGATCTCCGGGGTGACGGTCAGCTGCGTGCGGGGGCGCGGCGAGAACCGGCCTTCCTTACGTGCCGCGGCGACCCAGTACCACACCGCCCGCACAGTCACCCCGAGAGAAGAGGCGACCAGTCGCACATGAGCCGTAGTCAGCTCGCCCCGGCTGTCCAGGTCCATCAGGCGGGCCACCGCAGCTTCCCGGTCACCCCGAGCCACTGCGGTGGGCCGGTCCGGCACCAACCCGGGCGGATCCAGAGCGACCACCACTCCCCCACCTGTCGACGGCACGAGACCCCGAACCCTCCGAGCTGGCGGTCTCCTTTCAGCGGCAGGCTGTCCTCCGTCTCCGTTGCTCATCCCGACACGCCGGGAGACAGCACTCGATCGAAGGGAAGCTTCGCGGGCGATGTTTCACCAGCGCCGAGAACACCGGCAGCCCACTCCTGGACCTGGCCGACAGGCCAAACTCGACGGCGGTCAGCGTCCACTCCTCATCGCGGCCTCGGCGCGATGCTTCACCGGATTCCAGGCAGGCCATGCGCTACGACCCACCTGGGAGGACACCCGGCCAGCCGGAACAGACCGGCCGATGGCCAGGAGTGAACGCCAGCGCCGAACCCGGTGAAAACCACACGCCGAACACGAGCGGGCCACACGAGGTGCGCCTGCCTGCGACCTGGCTACCGGTTGCCAGGCCCCGGACGAAGCGCGTCAATCAGCAGTCGGACCACGTCCTCGGTGAGCTCGGTACGCCGCTGCTCCGCCAGGGCGAGAAGCTCGGCGGCCTGTGCAGGGCTGGCGCCGAGGGGCGGAGCCGGGCGGGTGCGCCAGGGGTGCGGGGCCAGGTTGCGGATCTGGGTGGTGGCGTCGGTCCTGCCCTGGGCAGAGAGTCGGGGATGGGTGTCGCCGCTCACGACGAGGGCGGCGCGCAGTGCGGTGAGGCGGTCGTGCCGGGTCAGCAACCGGTAGCCGGCCCGTCGGACAGCCGGTCGCTGCGGGTCGGTGAGCATGTCCCACAGCAGGTCGGCAGGCAGCTGGGTGGCACTGGGGGCGAGCGTGGCGGCGGCCTCTTTGACCACCGCGGTGGAGCCGTCCCGCAGCAGCGCCGTGACCCGGGGCACGGGCACCATGTCGAGGCTCCGTAGGGCGCGCAGCGCGTGGACGCGGACCTGAGGAGCCGGGTTGTCCAGCAGGGCGGTGAGCAGTGGGCCGTCGGCCCGGCTGCCGGTCTCGGCGAGCCCTCCGACTGCCCCGACCTGCGGCTCGGCCGCCTGGACGGCCGCGCGGTAGTACGCCAGTGGATCCGTACCGGTGCGGCGTGCCGCCTCTCGCGCGAGGGCCCGGATCAGTGCGGACGGATCGTCGAGATACGGCACCACGTTCTGCGGGGAGCCGGTGCGCATCAGCCCTGTGAGGGCGGTGATCCGTACCTCGGCGTGGCGGCTGCGGGCCAGGCGGCGCAGCAGCTCGACCTGGTCGGTCCACACCGCCTGTCGGGCGGCGGCCTCGGCGGCCCGGGCTCTGACCTGCCGGTCGGGGTCGCTCTCGGCGAGGGCGGCGAGGTCGCGAAGTCCAAGGCGGTGCGCGGCGGTGTCGAGGACGAAGCGCCGCACCGCCGGCTCGGGGGCCGTGAGAAGCGTTCCGGACAGGGCCGTGCCCGACTCGGCCAGCAGCGGCACGAGCAGTTGACCGTGGGCGAAGGCGCCGCGCCGGCGCCGGTTGATCAGCAGGGCCGTGCGCACGGTCGCCGGGGTGGCCAGCAGGGGGTTCTCATGGAGCAGCACGGCCAGAGCCGCGCACGCGGGATCCCGGACCTGACGGACCCAGTCGCTGGTCCGCAAGACGATAAACGGCATCAGCTCGGGACGCGGCTGGTTCAGCATCCGCCGCACCGCGCGCTCACGGATGCGGCCATCGGCGTGCGAGGCCGCCAGGACAAGGGCTACCGGGTCGGCCTCGGTGAGTGACGGGGCGGGGCGCGTCGAGTACGCCGACTCCCGGCGTATGAAGGCGTCCAGGCGCAGCAGCAGCGCCGGACGTCCCGTCAGCACACGCAGCGCCTCGAACGAGTCTTCAAGTTCCCCGGCCGAGCCGACCTCCAGCAGCGCGGTGATCAGCCCCTCGAACACATCCCCGTCCCGAGACCGCGCCTCGGCAACCACCAGCCGGACACGCTCCACGGCATCCACGCCCGGGGAAGGCTGCAAGAGGGGTTGCTGGCGACGGAAGAAGAAGTTCACCGCGCCATCCTGCCGGAGCCGATCAACCCGCCGCTTCCCATATACGACGCCCACAAGATCCCTGTCCCGGGACGCACCACTGCCGGCCGGACCCCAGCAGCCGCGATAACGATCGGCGTCTGTGCTTCACCGCACCGCGGAGTGATGCTTCATCAGCACATCAGCGCGGCCCTTCACCACTGCCCACTCAACATGCCCCTGAGCAGGAAGAACCACCACCCAACCCCGAGCGAACAGGAACGGCGAACCCACTGAAAACATCACGCCGATCATCAGGCCCCGCGCCCGGTCCCTCCCCTTCGTAGCGGGGGGACCGGACACGGCGGCGGGCGCCCGGTACCTGTTCGGATCCGCCGGACGTTGCGCCACTCGCGAGTCCGCTCGTGGAAGCCCACCAGCCGGGACGCCTCTCTGCTGCTGTAGCCCTGATCCACGAGCTGGAAGTATTCCGCCCGCTCGACACGGAGCTTTCTACGCCCTTGCGGCTTCCTGGCCCTGCGGATCTCGAAGTCCATCGCATCCCCTCAGCTGGGGTGTTGCGACGACCAGTAGAACCCAAGAACGGGGTATTTTTCCGTTTCAGGCCTGGGCGTCAGGCAGAGTTCGGGTCACTCCCAGAACTGATACTTATTGTTTGCGTCGCACGGAAGAGTATGAACATCATCACCGTCAACGGCGAGGCACCTTCCCGTGGCAACATTTTTGAGAACCCAGCCCCCGTTCCACTTCTCCTCAGACCAGAACTGGTACTTGTTGTACTGGCTTGGGGCGTCACAGTAGCTGATGTAGACGCTGCCCCTAGCGTTACTGTCAAGGCACCTGGCGCGTCCATCGCTCCAAGTCGTGTATTCGATCCAGTTGTTTCCGTGCTCGGGGTGGATATCGTCGGACCACCACTTCAGCCCCAAGCCGGCGTCGCAGCTACCCATCGATACATAGTCAGTACCCTTGATTGGATAGTTAAGACACTGACCTGTCATCTTGTTTGCCCAGTTGACGCTGCTGCCATTGGCCGATGCAGGCCCAGCAGCAGCGAAAGCAATCGCAGCCACAGCCGCGGCAGTAATAGCAAAACGGCCTATGTTGATTTTCTTCAACTTGCCCCCTCGGCTCGAAAGTGAACTTTTATTGACTATGCGGGCGCATGAGGAAGCAAGAGAAGTGGAAATTGTCATCAACACGGGGTGACAGATGTCACAGAAATGGACGAATCCCTTCCGGTTATGTCAGAAGGGAGCTCGCGGCCTGTTGTTTGCTCAGAGCGCGGCAAGGAGCCCTGGACCGCTGCACGAGGAGGCATCAAACGACGGCGCAGCACCGACTCCATGCCACACGCGAGGCGCCCAGCGACGCGGCCGCGACGGCGTGCCGACGGCCAGCACGCGCAACCATCGGACAGCCCCCGAGGCCCGCTGAGGACCGCACTGAAAACCTCACCAAGAGCCGCATCAAGGACCGCACCAAGGCCGCCCCAGCTCCACACCGGCGGCCACCGGCACCACACCACCGAAAACCCGTCAGAGCCACGCCAAAAAGGCGTCGGGAACCCAGCGGGCCGCCGAACCGGCGCAGCACGGCCAAGGCGGACGGTCCCCACCCGGGCCTCCCCCGAGGCGGTACACCGCCTCCTGGACGGCGGCCTGACGCCACCCACACCGAGCCCCCGACCCCCATGCCAGGACCGCGCCGAGGCGGCCGCGGGAACCGCCGCCCACCGGCTCAATGGGACGCGCGAGGCATCCCCGACGACGTCGGCCAGGACGGCGCCAAGGCAACCGGGGCCGAAGGCCGGCCGGGCGCAGCACGACGGCGGCCGGGACGGCGCCGAGGACGGCGGCCATGCGACCGGGCGCCCGCTTGATGACTCGCGCGAGCCATCCCTCGCTAGGCCGACGGACGGCGGCGGCACCGAGCAGCACGGCACCGAGCAGGACGTCGACCAGGCCGGCGACGACGGCACCGGACCGCGCCCTCGTGGGCCCCGGCTCACAGCCTCACAACCCCTACAGGCCACCCCCCGCCACCAGGGAGAACAGCACCCCAACAACACACCCCACACAGGCTCACAGCCCCGGCCCCACAGGCACCGCCCCCGGACAGGACAGCCGCGAAAACGGTGGCGGGACCCGGACGGCGGCGAGGCGAATACGGGACGGCCGGCTCCTGGCCGACGACCAGGAGCAGCGACCCAAGCGACCCGCGCAGCGGCGAGGACAGGCGGCGACCAGGACGGCAGCACGATGGGACGCGCGAGCCATCCCCCGGGCGACGCCGGCGCAGCCGCGAGCAGCAGACGGCGGCGAGGACGGCGGCGAGCAGGACGTCGACCAGGCCGACGACGGCGGAACCCGGACCGCGCCCGGACGGCGCCTGACAGCGGCCCGGGCTTGATGGCACGCGCGAGCCATCCGGGCTGGCAGACGGCGGCGAGGCGGACGTCCACGGACGGCGGCCAAGGCCTCGCCCGAACCGGCCGCGACGGCGGCGAGCAGCACGGCACCCGAGCAGGACGGACCCCGGCGCAGCGGGCGAGCCCGCGACCAGGACGGCGGCGAGCAGGACGCCGACCAGCCGCCCCGGACAGGGCCGCCGATGTGCGGCCTGACAAGATCACCACCCGGTGCGCGTCACACCCCATTGCCCGTGACGCGCACCACCCGGGACCCGGAAAACGCAGGCAGAAAAACCCTCGAACACTCCTGCCGAAAACACTCCAGAAAACCCCGGAAAGCAATCTCGGAAACCCGCCCAAACAACCCGTCAATTCCCCATCCCCGACACCCCCTATCCCAGTCGCATGGCATGCCCACGGCAAACACACACGGCAACCAAACCTCGGCCGCCACACCCCACAGGACGAACGGAACCCGAGACCCGACCCCGCCCACATTGGTCCAACCAGCACCCGGCAAAACCCCCAAAACACCCAAAAACGCCACCCAGACCATCAACAGGTCACACCGCAGTGGCCCCGCCACGGCACGGGCGTCGGCATCGTTGGACCGGCGAAGGACCGACGACCCGTGGAGCGATGACATGAGCCGCTACCTGCCTGACCCGTCCATCCCCGTCGCGGAGCTGGGCGCGCCCGTCCACGCGGCCCTGCGTGCCGCACGTGAGGCCGGCGCCCCACAGCTGGCTCTCGCCTACCCCTCCCGCACGCCCGGCGGGAGCTGGCACGTCACCGTGCTGGAGACCGCGACCGACGACGTCCGCTTCGACTTCCACACCGGCAGCGCGCAATGGGACCCCACGACCGTCGAGCGCGAGTTCCGCCGACGCGGCTACGACTCGCTGGCGGGCATGCTCCACCAGGAGTGGACCCGGCTGATCGACGCAGGCCGCAGCACCCACCTGTTCACGGACCCGCACGAGCAAGACGACCGGTGGTCGTAGAACGGCACGAAGGCGGCTGTCCCAGCCGCCTCCCACCCCCACCACCGAGCGGCCGGCACCAGCCGGACGCGAAGAACAACAGCCCAGCGCAGCGACCGGACACACCGACCCGACGCCCCACCCACCACAACCACAACCACCACCAGACCGGGGCCCAGGAGAGGTAAGTCAGAGTGGTGAGAACGCTGTCCCGGCGCGCCCGACCAGCACAAACAGCCGGGCAGCGGGACCAGAGCCGGACGCCGAACCGAACCGCGGACCGAAACCTCAGCCGGCCCCCGTACCGAACCACGAGCCGAACCCCCGGCCGAACAGCCCCACGGCCTGTCGCACGGCGCAGCGCGCGACGTGGCGGCGGCCGCCCAGCGCTCAGGCCAGACGCTTGAGCAGGTGCCGTGTGCGCCCTCGGTCGGGACGCTCGGCCGGTTCAACGACGCATCGCCCTGCCGAACACGGCGGCCAATGACCCGCCTGGACGCCAGTAGTAGCCGCCGGCGTGGCAGGAGGATGAGATAGAAGTCCATCAGCGCGGCGACGGAGGGTCTGATGAGCGACAAGGTCTTTGCTGCCGTCATTGCTGCCATCGCAGCAGTCGTGGCAGCACTTCTTACCGGGCTTCTGTCCTACCTGGCTGCAAGGCTCAAGTTCGTTGATGACCTCCGCCTCCAGGAAGCCCGGCTGCACACCGAGCTCCGTACTCAGTTCATGGCAGAAGAGGCCATCCGCGAACTTCTCCTTACGGCTCAGCCGAAACGATCGTTCGAGAAGATCAAGCTCCGCCTCGGCGGCTTCAGCGACGACGACTTGCGCCAGTTGCTCGTTCGTGCCGGGGCGGTGTGCTTCAAAGGGACTGACGGCACAGAGTACTGGGGTCTCCGCGAGCGCAATAAGCCCGCCCTCGAAGCAGATAAGTGATCGAGGTTCCTCGCCGTCGGTCAAGGCATGCGGGGGACCCCTCCAGGACTCACGCAGAACCCCCGTCGGGACCGCATCCACGACCGCGAGAAACCTCCCAGTCCAGCACCTGGGCAGGGCGCCCCCGAACAGCAACAACAGGACGGCGAGCAGCCACACGAACCGGACGTCGACCAGGACGGCGGACAGCGCCCCCGGACCCCACCCCACCCCACCCCACCAACGCGGCCGGCACCAGCCGGACGCAGAGAAAAAGGCACAGCGCAGCGACCGGACACACCGACCAACGCCCCCGCCCACCACAACCACAACCACCACCAGGCAAGGGCCCAGGACGGTAAGTCGGCATGGTGAGAACGCTGTCTCGGCGCGCCCGACCAGCGCAAACAGAGAGCAAGCGGGACCAGAGCCGGACGCCGAACCGAACCCCGAACCGAACCCCCAGCCGAACAGCACACGGCGACATCGGCGCGACGATTACGGACGGCGGCGTCCGGCGGACCGAGCCCCCCACGAGCAGGCGCCGCAGGCCGTCCCAACCCGACAGCGCACCACCACCACCCCCACCCCACCACCAGGAGAACAGGGGCGCGCAGAAAGGGTTGTCGGCTTTTCCGCCCACCTTGGTGGGCCCGCTGAGCTGCACAGATGCCACCCCAGGCCCGGAGTGGGGGTGCTGGCATCAGGAGTCACATCAGGAGTTGCAGCAGGAGCTACATCGGAGCTGCATCAGGAGTCGCGCCAGGAGGCCCGGACGGGCCGTTCCCAAGCCGCGTGAGCCCACGCCGCACCACCCGGGCCGGACGGGACGTCAGAACGCCGGGGCGCCCCGTCAGGGGCCGTCCGTGATCGTCGCCGTCCCGGACCGGCGGGGCCGGAACAGCGTCCGGTCGCCGGGCGCTCACCATCACAACGGCCCCGCAGGGTGGGAACCCCTGCCGTCCGGACCGTCACCCACACACGCACCACCCACCACCAGCAACCAGGGCACAGAGACGGACAGAAGGGGTTGTCGGAATTTCCGGCCGCCCAGAAAGGGCCGCTGAGCTGCGGAAACGCGCGGAGAGCGCCGGAAGCGAGGGGGTACCTACGGTGGTACCTGCGCCCGTACCTGCGGTGGTGCCCTCGGTGGCGCCTGCGGTGGTGTCTACGTGCTCCCGGAACAGCACCTGGAGCAGCCGGTTCGGGCCGCCGCCGGGGCGGCGCGGACGGCTTCGCCGGACGCGCACAAGAACCACCGGCCCGCCGCAGGCGCGAACCCCGAACCGGACCGACCGACCAACCTCCACCACCCAAGACATAACGGCAGGGAAAGGGTTGTCGGTATTTCCGGGCCACCTGGAAGGGGGTCTGACCTGCGGCGATGCCGCGCCCGACCGGATGGCTGTGCGCTTACAAGACCACCCACAAGGCGCCTCCCAAGACCACCCACAAGGCGCCTGAGTACCTGTTTCTGAACCCAAAGAGCGCAGGTCACCCCGTGGATGTCCGAAAGGGGAGGTTTGCGTAAGCGTTCGCCGAAGGGTCACGGTGACCGTTGGGCGAACGGAACCTCTGGGGTTCATGAGGCAGGTGAGTCGCCGGGGCGTGGTCACCGCGGTGACCTTCACCCAGAAGCCCGCGGGTCGGTCGGCGGACCGACTCTGCCTTGATCCTTCTCAAGGTGGTGGCCACCAACTCGGCCCAGAACCCACCTTGGAGTCAGGCTACCGAAGCCGCCGACTCCAGGGTTCAGAAACAGGTACTAATGCCCCCGGGCACGCGATGAAGGTGCCCGGGGAAGCACGCAGCGTGTGACGCGGACGGGAAGCCGAAAGGCCGCCGCCCGCAAGGGGCGACGGCCTTTCGGTGCTTTCTCAGGGCCTGGCAACTGTAGCGGTGCCTTCCGACATCCCACCTCGGCGCTTACCCACCAGCACAAGAAGTAGGTGCTCACAGGAGCAGAATGGCGACCGCACAGATCAGTAGTGCGAGGACACCGGCGCATCCTCCTCCTCCGGCGGGGGTATGTACGGGACGCCTGTTCATGGCGCTATGGGGAAGGGTCGGGCGGCTGCGATGCGGAACCCACAGGCCGGGGCGGTCACCGAGAACAAGCCCGCTCATCTCGTCGAGGTAGCACGCGTGCCAGTAGGCATCGTTAGCCTGTGGCCTCCATCGTTCGTGCGTCATAAATGCGGCATCTACCGGATTTGCGCCGTCGGGCATCTGGAATACCAGCCAGCCTGCAGGCACGCCCATGTGCCACATCATGAACTCGCCGGATGTAACCTCGCCGGTCAACAGCGCCGCGCATGCCTCGTAGCCTGGCACGCCCTCGGCCCGCAGCCAAGCACGTAGATCAGCGCTCGCCTGGCTGGCAGTGTCGAAAGTCCGAAATTCCCGGGCATCGCAGTAGCTACGGTTTAAGCGCTGCGTGTAGTAATGATCTCCCCGACCCTCGTGCCTACTCCACGGGTATCTGGTCTCAACCCATGTCCATCTACTCATGGCGCCCCCTAGCTTCCGATAGGACCGTCAGGCGACGCCCCGTCAGCTGGGATACCCCAGACGCGGCCAGCAACGCTGGCGGAGGTCTTCCAAGTTCAGAAACAGGCACTGACAAGGCCACCCACAAGATGCATGCCGTGGCTGGGAGGGGAGGCGCCGAGGCGGGGTCAGCCGGTGACGGTCTCGGCATGCCGGGTGAGAGCATCCAGGAGCGCGGTCTGCTGGTCGGTCAGCTTCCCGTCGGCGCGGGCCCCCGCCTGCTTGCGCAGCCAGGTGCCGGGCCGGAACGCGGGATCGTCGCCGAGGCCGGTGCGGTTCGCCGGGCCGTCGAGGGTGCCGCCGGCGGCGAGGTAGGCGAGCAGGCGGCGGTAGGAGCGGTTCCAGTCCGGCTCCAGGCGCCACAGCTCGTCCAGCGCGTCCAGCTTCGCCGCCTGGTCGCCAGTGAGACCCGCGGCCTTGCGCTGACGACGCATCCACGCGCCGACCGCGTAGCCGTCCAGCTTCTCCGTCGCCGGGACGGCGAGGTGGCCGTGCTGGGCGGCCCAGGCACGGGCGTAGGCGTAGCCGCGTTCCCAGGCGTTGGCGTGCTTGGACCAGATCATGCCCAGCGCGTCCAGCTCCGAGACCCGCGCGGCATCGAGCAGGCCTTGGCCGCCCAGGTAGCGCTGCCGGTCGAGCCAGGAGATCAGCTCGCCGTGTGTCTCGCGGTCGGTGGGGTCGAGGTGGCCGTGCTCGAGGTGGAACCTGGCGGCGACGGCGTGCATGCGCTGCCACTCCGTCGCCCGCGGGTTGAACGCGCGCAGCTTCACCGTCTGGAGGATCCGCGCCGCGTGCCGCTTCGCGTCGATCCGCAGCCAGTCCACCGGCGACTCCACCGGCGCCGCCGGCTGCTGCTCGCCCTCGCCCGCCTCGCCCTCGGCCGAGGCCTGCGTGGTGGTGTGCGCGGCGCCCTGGGAGCGGGTGCCGCGCAGTTCGGTGATCCGGCCGACCACGCGGGCGTCGTGCGCGGCCAGGGCGCGCAGGACCCGCCAGATGGTGCGGAAGCTGGAGGCCTCCATCTCGGCGTCGGCCTCGGCTTTCACCGCCGCGCCGGCGTCCTTCACCTCGGCCGGGTCGGCGGCCGCCGTGCCGTCGTCACCGACCAGCGGCGTCGGGAGGTAGACGGGGATGATGACCCAGGAGACCTTGCCCTGCCGGTAGGACTGGCGCAGCGCCCGGCCGACGGCCTGCACGATGTCGATCACGCTGGACTTGGGGTCGGCGAAGCAGACCGCGTCCACGGCCGCCACGTCGATGCCCTCGGTGAGCAGCCGGGAGTTGCAGAGGATGCCGCACTCCTCGCCGTCGTCGCCGGTGTGGGCCTTGAACTCCGCGAACGCCGCCCGCCGGTCCCGCAGGCGGTCGGTGCCGGCGACCGCCTTGGCCCAGATCCGCTCCGGCCGGTCCGCGTCCTTCAGCAGCGCGGCCGCCGCGGGCAGGTCCGCGGCGAACTCCCGCGCCCCAGCCACCCGGGAATGGAAGGTGATCACGCGGCGCAGGTCCAGGTCTGCGACCGCGCGCAGCACCGCAACCTGGAGGGCCAAGCGCAGCAGGTCCTCGTTCGAGCGCTGGGAGCGCAGGTCGGCGACGGCGGGCAGGTTGAGCAGGTCGCGCAGGTCCTCGTCGGTGACGACGGGGACCAGGACGCGGTAGTCGGCGAGGTAGCCGTGCTCGATCCCCTGGCCCAGGGTCCAGGTGTAGACGGTCGGGCCGTAGATCGTCTCGTCGTCCATCGAGCACAGCGCCGGCAGCGTCTGGCCCTCGGCGCCGTCGGTGTCGGCGGCGGCGCCGAGGTCGGCCAGGCCGTCCATCGCCCGCCGGTCATCCGCGATCCTCGGCGTGGCGGTGAAGTACAGCCGCCGCAGCGCGGGGACCTGGTCGTCGGCGTGGACGGCGGCCCACGCCTTGCCGTCGGAGCCGGCCGTACGGTGCGCCTCGTCGACGACCACCAGGTCCCAGGCGGGCAGGCCGAACTGCTGGTGGGCCTGGACGATCCGCCCCAGGGACGCGTACGTCGCGTACACCGTCACCGGCTCGCCGGGCTTGGCCGAGATGACCAGGTCGGCGATCCGCGCGGCCTGCGTCGACACCTGCGCCCGCACCCGGCCGCCGGCCTCCGCGCTCTCCAGCGCCTCCTCCCGCGAGCACGCCGCCACCGCCAGGCCCCGCCGCCCGCCCTTCAGCGACCAGGCCTCCGCCGTCTGCTCCAGCAGCTCGATCGTCGTCCGCCGTCGCGACCAGATATGACAAGCGCGTCTACGTCTTCCTTCGAATCTCAGCCCTGAGCGACGGCGTCACCACCAGGTCTTCGGAGTACTGGACCCGGCCGTACCGATCCACGAATCTCCGGAAGTCCGCCGGAAGCTGGGCCCCGAACCGCTCGAGGCCCTCTCTCAACTCACCTCGACGCCCTCACGTCCGGGATCACCCATCAGCTCCCCGAGACGGCCGAGGGTTCCCGTCAGTTCCACATCTCCGATTTCCTCCATGCCCGGCTCATTCGGTAGAGAAATCACTCCACGACCGGGTGCCCGAAGCGACGTCGAAGACCTCGGACAACGTCGAGAAGAAGGCGGCATCACCATTCCCGACCCAGAAGTACCGCTTATCCGGTGATTCCTCGTCCCACACCATGAAGATCCCCACTGTGCCGTCCACGTTCACCGAAAGCGGAGCCAGTACTGCATCCTCCGTGAGCCCCTCGTCTATGTGGACGTCGATGCTGGTGACGACATTGCGGAAGCGGAGCGCCCGCGAGAGCGTCTCCCCGGACGGCCAGTCACACCACCCCAGGAGAGGCATACCCGAACGGAAGTTGTCCATCCCGTCGGAGAACTCCAGGAACTCGCGGTAGCCCGGCTCGATCGGCTGCCGCAACCACCTCTCAAGCTCCGCGATCTGACCCGCATCCGCTGGCGGCCGAAGCCCCGGAGGCGCCGATAGATCGGACTCGGGATCCGACCGGTGGTCGGCGTTCCTCGCGGCTACGAGCCTGTCAATCCACTCAGCCAAGGCGCTCCACTCCCATCGTCGTCGTGTACTTGCTAGTGCCGTGACCGAGAAGGTTCACCGGAATGACGCTGGTGAGCCGGCTAGATGTACCAAGCCGCTCCGTCCGGAGGACGCCAGAAGCGGTGACAGGCCCGGTCAGCCCGCCAGTGGCTACTCGGGCCCGCCCCGGGTCGTTCGCTGCTCGACCTGTGGAGGAACGTCGACGGTGGCAATTGGAACCGCACGATCACCCTGTTGACGTCTACCGCCCCGTCCACCTTCTCCGAATACTTCAATACCGACCGACCGAAGGCCGGCCCCCCGCTTTCCACCGGTTGGGACGCGCTTTCCTACCTCCGCAGCCATTCCATCCAGTACTGAACTCACTGATCCCGTGCTTTTACGAGCAGAGCTGTCCGGGGTGTGATCAGAACAAACCGGCGAACAACACCGGCAGGCGTGGAGCTGGCGGATGCCTACCGGTGCGGGCGCACCGGATGGCGCCACAGGCCGCCGGTGTCGCGGGCGACACCGGCGGCGACCTCCATGACGACCTCCTGGCGCCGTCCTGCGGATCGGCGCCCCGTCCCACCACGCCTTCAGCTTCCGTGCCGGCACCGCCCACACCACCAACCCCGCCCCGGCCGTTCTCAGGCACCAGAGCGCCGAGCGCGTCGACGACGTCCGCTGCCGTCCGGTACGTCCCGGCAGGCAAAGGGTAGCGGTCCCCCGCTCGCCTCGGCCGCGCCGGCCGCCACCGCCAGGTGCTCCAACACCTCAAGTTCGCGCGCGAGCAGGTGCTGCGCTCCGCCGGTGGTCACTCTCCACCGGTTCCGCGAGTGCGGCCGTAGGTGTCGGCAGCGATGCGCTCACCGGTGACCGTGCTGCGGGCCAGCAGGAGCGACGGTGCCGTGACGGCTGCCCACAGCGGTCCCATGAGGACGTGTAGGAGCCCCGGCCAGGCGCGCGGCCGGCCGGGCCATGCCCGGCCGCCGCCTCCCGCCGCATTGGCAAACGACAACAGCGGCCTGTCCGACGCGGGGCTGCGCCGACTGCGCGAGGTACTGGAGGCGCATGTCGAGTCCGAGAGGCTCCCCGGACTCGAGGCCCTGGTCGGCCGGGGCGAGGAGAACCACAGTGAGGATGTTCATGAGCGGTTCCCGGCAGGTCTGACGGCGGCGTGGCGCGGGCACCAGGGTGTCCGGGGCGGTATGGACGGGGACGACGTAGGGGCGCTGTACGTCGACCGGCGGGGCGTGACCGGTGCGGTCGCCGGTGTGCCAGGACTGGCACTGGAAGGCGTCCCCGTGCGGGTTTCGGCGCCACCGGACATCGACAACGGCGCCGAACACAGCCCGCACCGCCATGGCGGCTATGGCGCCGCGGCCCCCGGCCGGACCAGCCCGGACTCGTAAGCCGCCACGATCGCCTGGGCCCGGTCGCGCAGGCCGAGCTTGAACAGGATCCGGGTGACATGCGTCTTCACCGTGGTCTCGCCGAGGACGAGCCGCTCGGCCAGCTCAGCGTTGCTCAGGCCCCGGGCGAGCAGCCGCAGCACGTCCAGCTCGCGCGGCGTCAGCGCGGACAGGTCGCGGTGCAGCGCCTCGTCCGCCGCGTCCTGGCGGGCGAAGCGTTCGATCAGGCGCCGGGTGATGCTCGGCGCGAGCAGGGCGTCGCCGGCCCGCACCTGGCGGACAGCGCCGACCAGTTGCTCGGGGGAGACGTCCTTCAGCAGGAAGCCGCTGGCACCGGCTCCGAGTGCCGCGTAGACGTAGCGGTCGAGGTCAAAGGTGGTCAGCATGATGATCCGGGGCGGTTCGGCGTCCGCCGGAATCTCCGCGAAGATCCGGCGGGTCGCCTCCAGGCCGTCCAGCTCGGGCATCCGGATGTCCATCAGTACCACGTCGGGCGAGGTGCGCCGGACGGCCTCGACGGCCTGCAGTCCGTCCGCGGCCTCGGCGACCACGTCGATCCCCTCCGCCTTGAAGATCAGTCGGAAGCCGGTTCGCAGCAGGTCCTGGTCGTCCGCGATCACCACGCGCAGCCGTCGCTGCGCCTGCTCGCTCGTCTCGGTCACTCTGTTCCGCCCCCGTCGTGGTTCCTGCTGCCGGTCGCCGGTCAATCTACTGCCCAGGTCACGGCTGTCAGCATGTCGCCGCCTCCCGGGGGATGACGGCCCGTACCCGGAAGCCCCCGCCTGGTTCTGCGGCAGCCTCCAGTGTGCCGCCGTAGACGCCGAGGCGCTTGCGCAGGCCAAGCAGTCCGCGCCCGTTGCCGGAGTGCGCGGTGGGCGCGGGACGGCCGCCGGAGTCGGCCACCACCAGGGTCAGTTGCTCCGACGCGTGCTCCACCGTGATCCGCACCGCAGCGCCCCGGGCGTGCTTCATGGCGTTGGTCACCGCCTCCTGCACGACCCGGTAGGCGGCGAGGTCCATCCCTGGCGGCAGCCGCACCGGCTCGCCGAGCACGGTCAGCTCGACCGCGACCCCGGCGTCGCGCACCCGCTCCGCGAGCGCGGGCAGCTGGCCCAGCCCGGGGGCGGGCCGTAGCTCGGCGTCGTCCGAGAAGTCATCGGCCTCGCCCATGGTGAGCAGGTCCATCGCGTGGCGCAGCTCCGTCATCGCGGCCCGGCCGCTCGACTCCGCCGCCCGCAGCGTCTGCTCGGCCTCGGCCTGGTCGAACCGCATGATCTTGCGGGCGGCGCCGGCCTGCACCGTCATCACGCTGACGTGATGGGTGATCACGTCGTGCAGCTCCCGTGCGATGCGGGAGCGCTCCTGCTCGGCCGCGAGCAGGGCGGCCTGCTCCTTCTCGCGCAGCAGCGCCTGCTCGCGCAGCGACCAGGTGCGCACCGTGTTGACCACCAGCGCGACCGGGACCAGGAAGAGGAAGGTCGCTGTCCCGGACTCCAGCGCGGGCACGCTGGACTCGTGGGTCGCCGCGAGGACGACGGTGGCTGCCGCCGCGCCGGTCAGCGCGAGGACTCGCCGGCTGCTGTGGATCGCTGCGCTGTAGACGGCGACCACGCAGGCCAGGAAGGTGGCGAGCGGGTCGAAGCCCGGGCTGAGGTGGAACAGCAGGCTCGCCGCCACCACCGTCGCGCACACCGTCAGCGGGTAGCGGCGCCGCACCAGCAGCGGCAGCGCCGCCAGCACCGCGAGCGCCACCTGCCAGGGCTGCACGGCGGCGTAGTGGTGGACGACCATCCCGTAGGCGGGCGGCGGGACGGCGGGCACACCCTCCGGGGTGGTCGGAAGGGTGGGTGCGGTCAGCGCCACGCTGACCGGCGAGCGGCTCAGCGCGCTGTCCACCGTCGCGGCCGTGAGCGCGAACGCCAGCGCCGCGTCAGCGGCCCAGGACCACCCGGCGCGCCTCGGCGGCGGGGCGGTCGTGGTGCGGAGCGCGGTGAGCCCGGCGGACCAGCGGCGGGCGAGATCGGTGAGCGGTTGGAGATCCACGGCCCGGAGTCTGGCAAAGCCGCCCGCCCCAGCGCATCCCTCCACCCGACGAACCAGCTTCCGACCTGCAGCATCCTCCGCACGGAGGAGGCGGCGCGGACTCCTCCTCAAGGAGGACCTGCGGCGGCCGAGGCGGGTTCGTCACCGCGCCGGACGCGGGTGAGCGGGCGTCAGACCTAGCTTCGGGGCCGTTGAGACCGTTCGTTTCCTGGAGGCATCGTGACCCCGCCCGTCATCGAGATCCGAGCCGTGCGCAAGGAGTACGACTCCGGCCGAGCCGCCCTGGCCGGCCTCGACCTGGACGTGGCCGCCGGCGAGGCGCTCGCCGTCCTCGGCCGCTCCGGCAGCGGCAAGTCGACGCTGCTCAACCTGATCGCCGGGCTCGACCGGCCCAGCGAGGGCACGGTCGCCGTCGCCGGAGTGCGCCTGGACGGGCTGAACGAGGCCGAGTTGGCCCGCTACCGGCGCGAGCGGATCGGCATGGTCTTCCAGTTCTTCCACCTGCTCGACGACCTCACCGTCACCGACAACGTGCTGCTCCCGGCCCAGCTGGCTGGCCTGCCCCGGGCCCTGGCCCGCCGCCGGGCCGCCGAGTTGCTGGAGCGCCTCGGCATCGCCCGCCACGCGGCGGCCTTCCCCGGCCGGCTCTCCGGCGGGGAGCGGCAGCGAGTCGCCGTCGCCCGGGCGCTGATGAACCGTCCGGCGCTGCTGCTCGCGGATGAGCCTACCGGCGCGCTGGACAGCACCTCCGCAGCCGACGTCCGGGACCTGCTGGTCGGCCTCCACCAGGCGGGCCAGACCATCGTGCTGGTCACCCACGACGTGGCGCTGGCCCGCGACTGCGCGACCCGCACCATCGAGCTGGTCGACGGCCGGATCGCGCACGACGTCCGCGCGGAGGTGAACCGATGAGTGAGCGGAGCGAGCGAATCATCAAGGAGTGCGGGTGGGCGAATGCCCTCGCTGAGCGGAGCGAGGTGGGCGCATGAGCGCGCTGGGCAAGGTGGTCCGGGCCGGGGTGGGCCGCCGCCGGGTCCAGACCCTGGCGGTCCTGCTGACCACACTGATGGCGGTGACCGCGGCCGTCCTGGCCGCCGGACTGCTGGTCGCCTCCCGAGCGCCCTTCGACACCGCGTTCGCCGCGCAGCACGGAGCCCAGCTGACGGCCGAATTCGACGCGGCGCGCAGCACCGAGGCGCAGGCCGCCGCGACCGCCCAGGTCGTCGGTGTGAGCGCCGCGGCCGGGCCGTATCCGGTGCTGTCGATCAGCCCGCATATCGGGGCCGGCACCTCCGGGATGGCGGTGGGCCGGCAGATGGCGCCGCTGCGGATCGTCGGCCGGGCCGACCCCGCAGGAGCGGTGGACGGCCTGCGGCTGGCCTCGGGGCGGTGGGCCGAAGGGCCGGGCCAGGTGGTGCTGGAAGCCCGCAACGCGCCGCTGGATGTCGGCGACCAGCTGTCCTTTCCGGACCTGCCGGGCCGCCCGAACCTGACCGTCGTCGGCCTGGCGGACTCGATGACCGGCAGTGCCGACGCCTGGGTGCCGCCCGCGACCCTCGCCCGGCTCACCCCGCCCGGCACCCGGCCGAACCACCAGATGCTCTACCGCTTCCACGAGGCCGCGACGGACGCGCAGCTCGGCGCGGACCGGGCGGAGCTGGCCGCCGTCGTCCCGCCCGGTGCGATCACCTCCGCCGCCTCCTACCTCACCGTCAAGCGGGCCGCCGAGAAGTCCTCGGCCACCTTCGTGCCGTTCGTCACCGCCTTCGGCGCGCTCGGCCTGGTGATGTCGGTCCTGGTCATCGCCATCGTGGTGGGCGGCTCGGTGAGCGCGGCAACCCGCCGCATCGGCATCCTCAAGGCCCTGGGGTTCACCCCGGAACAGGTGGTCCGGGCCTACCTGGGGCAGGCGCTGATCCCCGCCTCGGCGGGCACGCTCCTGGGCGTGCTGCTGGCGAACCTGCTGGCCATCCCGGTGATGGGCGAAGCCTCGACCGCGTACGGCACCGGGACGCTGACCATCGCCCCGTGGGTCGACCTGGCCGTCGCGGGCGGCGCGCTGGCCGCCGTCGCCGCGGCCGCGCTGGTGCCCGCCCTGCGCGGCGGACGGCTGCGCACCGTGGAGGCGCTCACGATCGGCCGTACCCCGAAGCCCGGCCGCGGCCGCGCGGTGCGGGCGCTGCTCGGGCGGCTGCCGCTGCCGCGCGCGGTCAGCCTCGGCCTGGGCGGACCCTTCGTGCGGCCCGGCCGGTCCGCGACGATGGTCACCGCGGTGCTGCTGGGCAGCATCGGCGTGACCTTCGCGCTCGGCCTGACCCTGTCGCTGAACGGCATCCAGGACGGCATGAACCGCAAGTCGCCCGGGGCCGTGGTGGTCCAGGCCTTCGGACCGGCGCCCGCCCCCGTGCCGGGCGCCGCCAAGCAGCCCGTACGGAGGGCCGACCCGGAGACGATCGCCGCGCTGATCGCCGCCCAGCCGGGTACCCGGCGCTCCTTCCGCACCGGCCTGACCCAGGTCGGGGTGGCGGGCCTGGCCGGGCCGACCGAGGTGGTCGAGTACACCGGCGACTCGTCCTGGGGCTCGTACCAGATGGTCGCCGGCACCTGGTTCGACGGCCCGGGCCAGGCCGTCGTCCCCGGCGGCTTCCTGGCCTCGACCGGCACCCACGTCGGCGACACCGTCACCCTGACCGCCAACGGCCGCCAGGCCCCGGTTCGCATCGTCGGCGAGGCCTTCACCACCCGCCAGGCCGTCCTCACCGATGCCCGTTCGCTGGACGGCCTCGGCGCCTACGTCATCCCGGAGTCGATCGAGTTCGACATCGACCTCGCGCCGGGGACGGACCGGCAGAGCTACCTCGACGCGCTGGACCTCGCGCTCGCGCCGTACGGCATCACCGGCCAGCCGAACGGCAGCCACCTGACCAGCATGGCGGTGTCGATGGACGCGCTGGCCACGACGCTCGCCCTGATGCTGGTCGCGGTGGCCGGGCTCGGGGTGCTGAACACCGTGGTGCTGGACACCCGCGAACGCATCCGTGACTTCGGCATCTACCGGGCCCTGGGGATGACCCCGCGCCAGACCGTCACCGTGATCCTCACCTCGGTCGCGGGCATCGGCATGGTCGCGGGCCTGGCGGGCATCCCCATCGGCATCGCTCTGCACGACTACGTGCTGCCGCGGATGGGCCGCGCCGCCGGGACGACGATCCCGGCCGCGGACCTGACGGTCTACCACGGCTGGGCCCTGGCGCCGCTGCTGCTGGGCGGCCTGCTGATGGCGGTGGGCGGCGCACTGGCCCCGGCCGGCTGGGCGGCCCGGACGGGCACGGCGACGGCGTTGCGGACGGAGTAGCCCTCGACAGCGCCGGCACCCGCACATTCACACGGGCGCCGGCGCCGCGCCGTGGGACGGTCAGCTGCTCAGAGGTTCTGCTCCAGCGCCGCAGGGTAGTTGCGGATGAAGTGGTCGCGCACGCCCTCGCCGGTCGGCTCGAAGGTGGCGGAGGTCAGGTCGTTGACGCGCGGATCGCCGACCGGACGGTGGCGGACGAGTACTTCGCTGTCTGGGAGAAGGTCGGGGCGCTCTACGATGCCCCGCGTCTGCTGCCGGCCGAGGCTGAGGGAACGGAGATGGCCCAGCTACGACGGGAGATGCACCGCCGGATGCTCGGCAACGGCTACTGCGCGCGCCCCGTCGAGATGGATTGCCACTACGAGTCCTGCACGTTCCTCGTCACCACCCTCGAATTCCGCCCCACCCTCGAACGCCAGCGGGACGACGCGGCGGCCAAGGGCCAGGCCGCCCGCGAGCAGATCTTCGACGGGCTCATCTCACGGCTGGACGAACAGGCCAGCTACTAACCGAACGTGCGCTCCACGCCGTCGTGCGCGGGCCAGGCTCTGTCATCGGCGGCCAGCCATGGCTCGTGCGCGGCGGCGGCGGGAGTTGTCCCGGTGAACGCGCGGATGTCGTGGTGGAGGTGGGGCTGGTCGGCATAGCCGCAGTCTGCTGCCACCTGCGCGGGGTTGTGTCCGTGGACCAGGCGGTGGACGGCGTGATCGAAGCGGACCAGCATGGCGGCGCGTTTGGGGGTCTGACCGATCTGCGAGCCGAAGCGTGACCACATGCGCTGGCGGCTCCACCCGGTGCGGGCCGCGAGATCGCTCACGCGGGCCTGTCCGTGGCTGGCGGCGATCCGGCGCCAGGCCCAGGCCACCTCGGGATCGACCGCCCTGCCCGCATGGAACCGGGTCATGAGTTCGGTGTCGATCAGTGCGAAACGCTCCGGCCAGGTTCGCGCATGGTGAAGCCGCTCCCGCAGGCGCGGCGCGGCACGGCCCCACAGATCGTCGAGCGCGATGACGCTCCCGCGCAACTCCGCGAGCGGGAGTCCGAGTACGGGGTGCGCGACAAGCGGAGACAAGCGGATCTGCACACACTCGACGTCCTCGGCACACACCTGGAAGGCGCTGAAGCCGAGCCCGGCGGTCAGGCTCTCCGACCGCATTCGGCCGACCGCCCCGTGGATGTCGAACGGGCGGTCACCGAGCTCGACAGCCAGGGTGACGGCTGGGTGAGGAATCGCTCGTAGGTCGATCGGGCCCTCCCCGCGAATGCGGAACCCGGCCATGTCGACACCGGGCAGCGCGGTCACCCGTGACGGTCGCGCGATCTCCCAGGCAGCCGTGGAGTCTGCCGTCCGAACAACAGGTTGCACACCTCGACGGTACGAGCGGCTCGGCGCCGGAATCAACCACCGTGCGAGGCACGACATTTCTCCAAGACGCCCCGCGCCCACCACCGCAAGAGTGATGGCACCCCGCACCGACCGACGGAGGAGCCGTGGACGAGACGACCACCCCACAGAGCAAAGGCACCCACAGCCGCCCGGACGCGGCACCGAACGTCCCGCGCAGACCGCGGGCGCGGACCCGCCGGTGGCGGACCACCCTGCTCGCCGCCGGCGCGCTGGCCCTCCTCCTCACGGCGAACACGGTGTCCGTGCTCAGCCAGACGGCCGCTGCCACCGGCGACCAGATCGTGCGCATTCCCGGCGGGGACCTCCACGTCGTCCAGGACGGGCCGCCCGACGCGCCCACGGTAGTGCTCCTGCACGGCCTCGGCGGCTCAACGGCGTGGTGGGACCCGGTCCTGCCGGCGCTGCGGGACCTGCACGTGGTGCGGGTGGACCTGCTCGGGCACGGCAGATCGGCCAAACCGGCCGACGGCTACGGCATGGCGGAGCAGGCGCGCCGGGTCGCTGCCGCGCTCGACCAGCTCGGGGTGCACCGCGCGACCGTCGTCGGGCACTCCACCGGCGGCGCCGTCGCCACCGCGCTGGCCGAGCAGCGCCGCGACCTGGTGGGGGCGATCGCACTGGTCGACACCGGCCCGCGGCTGGACACGTACATCGGCGACAGCTTCGCCGCCCACCTGATGTCCACGCCGGTGGTGGCGGAACTCATCTGGCGGCTGCGCACTGACGGCACCATCCGCGCGGCGCTGAGCTCCGCGTTCACCCGCGACGTGAAGATCCCTGACCGGATCGTCGCCGACGTCCGGGGCATGACCTACCGCAGCCTCACCGCGACCGACGAGGCGTCCAGCGCGTACCTGAAGGAACGGCCCATCCCCGACCGGCTCGCCGGCCTCGGCCTGCCGGCCCTGGTGGTCTTCGGCTCACAGGACCGGCGATGGCTACCGGCCTCCGCCCAGGACTACCGCCAAGTCCCCCACGCCCGCATCGAGATCCTCGACGGAGTCGGCCACACCCCCATGCTCGAGGACCCCGACACCACCGGAACCCTCCTCCACGGCTTCGCCGTCGAAACCGCGCCACACTGATCACACATGGGCCAGGGCTCACCGCTGGTTCTCGACGCCATGAGCAGCCGCCTCCTCGCCCAACTCCTGCTCCAGTTGCGGCTTCTTCGCACGGTGTAGCGCAGCCCGCCGTACCTCTGCGCGAAGCCCTCGCACCGGATCACCAGTTCCAGCGGGGCGGGGACCAACCGACCCTTGCGGTCGCGGACCCGCCGCAGCTCCGTGGGGAGCCTGGCGGCGGAGCTGTCCACCGCGGCGAAGGCCGCCGCCGGCCGCGCGGCTGAACTGCTGGACGCCGTGCCCGTGGCCGCCGACGTCCCGGCGCCGCTGGTGCGATCCAGGTCCCCAGGGCTGTGTCAGCCCCTGGAACTAGCATTCACCTGTGAGCCCTGGACCCCCTCGGCGCACCCAGTGTCGGCTGTCGAATGAGTTGCGAATCGTGTTCGACACGACCAGCTTGTGCAGCACAATGAGTCGCATGACAAGCCTTCGTATCGCGCTCGCCAACCTCGAAATTCCTGAGAGTCCAAAAGACTCCGTGGTACGAGCCGAGCGCGCGGTCAGAGCCGCTGCTGCTGCCGACGCACGTATCGTCTGCTTCCCGGAAGCCTACATACCGGGCTACCCATGGCCGCCGCACTCGCGTAAGGCCGTGAGCGCCGACTTCTTGGAAGCCGCGCACGAGCGCATCGCCCAGGCCGCACGGGAGAGTCACATCTACGTGGTTCTCGGTACGGAGCGGTACGTCTCGGACAAGCCACGTCTAACCACGCTCGTACTTCGACCCGACGGCGATCGAGCGGGCTATCAAGACAAGGTGCAGCTCGACCCAGCAGAAGATTCCACATACGAGGCAGGCAACGACCGCCGGATATTCGAAGTCGACGGCGTCCGCTTCGGCATCGCGATTTGCCACGAGGGCTTTCGCTATCCGGAGACGGTACGCTGGGCCGTTCGCAACGGCGCCCAGCTGGTGTTCCACCCGCACTATAACGAAGCAGATCCCGGCGCGTTTCAGCCGACCGAATTCGCCGACCCAAGAAATTCCTTCCACGAGAAGGCTTTTCTATGTCGCGCCGCCGAGAACAACTGCTACGTCGCCGCTGTCAACTGCGCAAGCCCGGGGTCGCCCACGACATCCGCCGTAGTACGGCCGGACGGCACGCTGCTCAGCCATCAGCCCTACGGAAGGCCGGGGTTGTTGGTCTGCGATATCGATCCCGCCGAGGCCACGCCACTGCTCTCGCAACGCCTGAGAACTCGCTCTTGAGGTGGAAACCACTCATTGTGTGATCAACTCCGGATGAACGGGGCCGCCGAGCGGGCTGGGCCAGTCTGACGGGGAACGATCACCCACCTCAGGGGAAACGATCTTCGGAGACCAGAAACGGTGCCGTACGCGGTGTGGCGCGGACTGTGGTCGGTCAAGCGCGGTGTCTACACGCAACCACCCGCTCGGCGGCCCGCATGACGCGGTCGCCGACGCTCGGCTCCTCGTTGCGAAGCTCGAACAGATGGCCGCGATACCATCCACTCCGCACCGAGGCAACCCACCACGGGTCACATCCCCGGGGGGCGCCAGGGCGCAGCACGACCGACACCCACGACTCCAGCAGGGGCACCGGCAGCCGGAACGGCCGCAGGAACGGCCCGGGCGGCAGACCCCGCGCTCCCCCACGCGGAGGCGAACACCCACCAGGGCGCCGGCAGGTCCAAAGCCGGGTCACCGGGGGGCCGGACGCGCCCCCAGCCCTGCCGCCCCACGCCACCCAACGCGGCCGACACCCTGCGGACGCAGAGAAGGGAGGCACAGCGCAGCGACCGGACGCACCGACCAGCGCCCCACCCAGCTACCAGAACGACCACCAGGGAGGGGTCCAGGAAGGTAACGGGCGGCACGGTGAGAACACCGCCTTGGCACCTCTGAACTGCGCGAACAGGCCGACAGCGCGGTCGGGGGCCGGTGGCCGAATCGAAACACGCACCGAACCCGCCCTGGCCCCCCGTGCCGAACTCCGAGCCGAACCCCCAGCCGCACAGCTCCCGCTCCGGACGGCGGCCGACACACGGCCGGCGGAACCCAGCCCAGGACTCAGCACCGCGGCGACCAGGACAGCGTCGAGGACAGCGGCCACGCCGCCAAGCGCTACTTGATGACTCGCGCGAGCCATACCCTCCAGGCCGGCGGACGGCAGCGAGCAGGAGGCCGGCGGACCGAGCCACGGCCGGTTCGCTAGCCCCATTGATGCGCGTCTCTGGACGATCCGGCGGCAGGTCGCCTTGTCGGCCGGCCGCACTTCGTCGTGACGATGTGGTGGTCGGCGGCCTGGTCCGGCAACACAGCCCGGCGGTTACTCGACCCGTCCCAGAACCACCTCGACAGATCGCTCGGCGGTCCCTCACCCTGGCGCGGCGTCGAATCCTTCCACACACGCCGGACCCGACAAGAGCCTCGACTGAAGCCACCCACCCGCAGGACCTGAACTGACTCACCGCTCGGTGAGATCACCTCAGTGAGCTCCTTCAAGGCCGTGGGGCTGTGCGGAGATGGGCCGCCATCCCCACGCCCTGAAGGGGTCTATCGCGCGTTCATAGGGCCATTCCGCGGCGGGAACCGCGCCTACGGCTGGGCCGCGACTTCGGAATAGGCCGGCGAGTTCCCGTCCAGCAACGGCTCTGGCATTCCCTTCAGGGTTTTGTCGAAGAAGGCTGTGACGTAGTCGCGGGTGATCTGCAGGCTCCGGAAGCCGTCCAGGGTCTGCCCGGGCAGCGACACCCCCGCGTCCTCGGCCAGAATCGAGAAGTCGCTGAACGAATTGTGATTCTCCCCGGACACCGCGAACCAGCGCTTGTAGCCGGTCAGGGACCTCCAGCTGTCGTTCCAGGTCTGGTCCCCGCCGCCCTCGGAGTGTTCGCCCTGCCCACCGAAGAGCATGAACGACCGCCCGCCGAGGGCCCCAGACGGGATCGCCGGCAAGAACGCACCGTCGAGGTTCACACCGGCCTGAATCCGCGGGTCGTCCTGCATCGCCGCGGCTGCGGCGGCTCCGCCGATCGAGTGCCCGGCCATGCCGATGCTGCGCTTGTCGATGAGGTGACTCAGGTCCCAGACATGCCCTCCGGTCAGCTGGTCGACGACGAACTTCACGTCCACCCCGCGGTCGGCGATAATCTGCGCGGCCAACGCGTCGGTAATCTTGGTCTGGAGGCAGAGGCACGGCGCGATGCTGCCGTCGGCGAGCTGCTCGCCGCTGTCCTCGTACGGATGCCCGACCAGCGCCACCACATAGCCGTGGCTGGCGAGCTCAGTCGCCAACGCGGTCAAAGTGCCCCTCGGATTCCCCAGCCCCGGCGACAGCACAACCAGCGGGAACTTGCCAGGCGCGGCCTTGGCGCCGGTGAAGGCGTTGGTCCACATGGCCGTGATCTCCTCCGGGGTGGTGCTCCCGAAGCCGTTGGGCTTCAGGCGAAGGGCCACAAAGTTCTGCGCCTCACCCAGGCTCATGTAGGGCGCCGGCTGCCCGGTCTCCCAGTGCGCCGGGTAGAACATCGAGACAGTCAGCTGCCGGAATCCCGCCGACGGCATCCACGGGTCCAGCCGACTGGTGTCGGTCAGGTGCAGCACGTCCTCGCCGGCCGCGTACGGACCGGTCGGTGCCGGCAGCGCGTACTGAGTGGCGGCCTGTGTGGTGGCCGATGTGACGGAAATCGAACCGGTGTGCGGCGCCTCGGCGAAGGCCGCGCCGGTCCCGGCGAGAACAGTGGCGGAGACAGACAGAGCAACGATCGCGGAGGCCGCCAGGCGGCGTCGGTTAGTAAGCATGCTTCGAAGCTATGATCCGCCATCGTCGGCACGAATCCGCCCACGGATGTATCTTCCCGCGGGCGCCTCTTCCAGGGGCCTGATTTGCCCGGACGCGGCCGACCTTGCACGCCACCCTGGCTCTATACGTGAGTTGTGAGAGCACCTGTCGCTGAGCGGCGAGAGCACCCCATGCCACGGGAGAGTGATGTCGCCGAGTTTCGAGAACACCTGGGTGCTTGCTTCGGGACCATGGTTGTGCACTGCACGAACAGGGGGCCCGGGTGCTGCCGAAGTCCAAGGTCGATCTGTACGCGGCGATCCGTCGTGACTCGCGTACCGGACTGTCGAACCGCGCTCTCATGCGGAAGTACGGCGTCGGCTTCCTGACGGTGAAGAAGGCCCTGGAGTCGGCGTGGCCCGAGCCCCGCAAGAAGCTGGCGCCCAGGGCGACTCGGCTCGATCCGTTCAAGCCGTTGATCGACCAGATGCTGCGGGCAGATCTGGATGCGCCGCGCAAACAGCGGCACACGGTGAAACGGATCTTCGACCGCCTGGTGGACGAGCATGGCGCCGACGAGGTCTCGTACCAGATGGTCCGCGGCTACGTGGCCGAGCGCCGCGGGGAGATCCGTTTGCAGGCGGGCCGCGGGGTGGTGGACGCGTTCGTCCCGCAGACCCACAAGCCCGGCGCGGAGGCGGAGGTCGATTTCGGCGACGTGACGGTGCGTCTGGCCGGCGAGTTGGTGACCTGCTACCTGTTCGCGTTCCGGCTGTCCTACTCCGGCAAGGCGGTGCACCGGATCTTCGCCTCGTGCGGGCAGGAGGCGTTCTTCGAGGGCCACGTCCACGCTCTCAACACGCTGGGCGGGGTGCCGACCGGGAGGGTCCGCTACGACAACCTTAGCGCCGCCGTCGCCCGGGTGCTGGGCTTCTCCCGCCAGCGGGTGGAGGCCGAGCGGTGGACCGCGTTCCGCTCGCACTACGGCCTGGATGTCCTCTACTGCCAGCCCGGCATCGGCGGTGCCCACGAGAAGGGCGGCGTTGAGGGACAGATCGGCTGGTTCCGCCGCAACCACCTCGTCCCCGTCCCTTCTCTGAACTAGCGGTTGTGAGGGCCGCGTTGTGGGTAGAGTCGGATCGGATTACTGGATGTCGGCTCTGGCCGGAGACTGCATGCGCCTGAGCGCATGGGGTGCCCAGTTTGCGTCGCCATCCAGCACGGTTCCCCTTGCGGGATTCATCTGGAGGTCGACGCATGCCTGTGTGGCTGTCACGCCCTGTTCTTGTCGCGTTGTTTGCGCTGCCTCTTCTGGCAGTCGTGTTGCTGTCTGCGCCGGCCTGGCTGACCTGGCCATTCCTGCCGTCTGGGCGCCAGGAGGTCGTGTTGGCCGTCCTCGACCGCCTTGTCCAATGGACTCGGGTAGCGGTGCAGCGCGGTGGCGGCCCCGCGGACCGGGCCATGGTCAAGTAGTTCGCGCGGCGATCTCGCGGAACGAGGGCATGCCGAGGTCGGTGGCGGCGGTGCGGCGGGCGATGAGGTTGTCCAACTGGGCGAGTTTGGCGTTCGCCGCTGCCAGGCTGACCTTGAGCCCCTCGGCTTCGCCGCCCCAGCCTTCGCGTTCGGCTTCGGCGATGCGGGCAATGAGGTTGTCGCGGATGTCCACCAGCCGCTGCCGTTGGGCCGGGTCGGCTCGCAGCAGAGGACATCTGACGCAGCTGTGCTCGTGGATGCAGGTGGTGCCGTAGGCGCGTCCGCAGTCGCCGAGGGCGACCTTGCGGCGTTCGAAGTGGCCGAGGAAGGGCCTTCCTCCCGAAGTGTGGACACCCCGGACACTGGATCGCGGAGATCCAGAGGAAGAGGAGTCCCCCGTGGTGATGAAGGTGTACTCGCCGG
>NZ_JBSFGK010000072.1:0-40274 GCF_053596495.1 Kitasatospora sp. NPDC001683 | reverse complement strand
TGGCGGTCCCCCCCCAGGGGGGTGACCTCCGGCTGGGGCGCGCTGCTCCGTTGTCAGTACCTGTTTCTGAGGGTGTGCGAAGCGTTCGTCAGGGCCAGGAATCGAACAGGCGGCATCTCGGGTGTGGGTCCGTGGCTGGCGCCGCTGACCGAGGAGGCTGGGCCGGGTGAACATCCAGAGCCCGCCGGCCGCTGACCTGTACCAACAGCCGAAACTCACCGGCCGGTGCCCGGAACTCCCCAGCGCTCCTGGGCGAAACTCACCGGCCTTGGAGGCGAAACTCCCCAGTGCAGGTCAGCGGGGGTGCCGAAATTCGTGGAGAAGCCGGTGGGCAGAGCCCCCTAGAAAAAACCGCCGACCATCCGTGGGACGCTCGTAGTTGACTACTGTGAATCTCTACTTGCTTCAGCGGGGAAGGGGTGACGATGGCGACCTGGGGACTGATCCGCGAGACAACCGAACCAAGCTCAGGGGGCTGCGCCACGGAGACATGCGTGTTGGCGTATGTGGAGGGCACGCGCGAAGAGGCTCTGGCGGAGCTTGAGAGGCATGCTCGACGCTTCCTGGCCCATCATCCCAAGCAGCGGAAGCGCCGCCGGCTCTTCCGGAACGGCGACGACTTCCTGATGGTCGTCGATTATTTCGCGCGGTCCTTGGGCACCCGGTTCACGATTGCGGAGCTGTTGGAGGACACCGCCGCACCGGCGAAGCCGACGGACACACACACGGCCAGGCCGGAGCCTGCGGCCACGATGCCGCCCGTCTCACCGCCCGAGGAGCGATACCCAGATGGGGTACCGGTGAAGCCGGACTGGCTAGGTCGCACCGATCTGCCGTAAGTTACCTGCTTCTGAAGGTGGGCGAAGCGTTCGTCCCGGACCAGGAATCGAACAGCGCCCTCGGATCAGATGCCGCTGGCGAGCCGGATCGGCGTCGTGAGGAGGAACAGCTGGCCGGCTGCGGCGGCAGGCTGGAAGTCGAAGACGCTGGTGAACGGTCCGGTGATCAGCAGCAGGGTGCGGTGCTCGCGAACCGCTCGGCGCCACTCGCGGGTGGCGGCGATCTCGCCGTCGAACCAGGTCAGGCCGCCGGGACGGCGGATCGTCAGCCGGTTGTCGGCCAGGACGGCGGACCAGGTGGTGTCGGGGTCGGCGGCCAGTGCCGGGGTGGCGGTGTCGCGGTCAGCCCAGCCGTCTTCGAGGACCAGGAGGCGGCCGGGGGCCGCGGGGACGACCAGGACCGGGCGGCGGTCGCGCAGCAGCTCCGGCCAGGACTGGCCGCCCAATACTCCAGTTTGACTTCGTGACCGGTTCCGAGGGGGCTGACGGGCCGCTTGTCATCGGCGTCAATCGCGACTGTGCCCAGCTGCCTCCGCCTGCTCTCGGGCTGCCATCACGAGTTCGCCGTGTTCGAAGGCCCAGGCGCCGAACGCCTCGATCGGCTCCAAGAGTGTCCGCCCCAACCCCGTGAGGGTGTACTCCACACGCGGCGGCGAGCCGGCGTACGCGCGGCGCTCCACCAACCCGTCGAACTGGAGCCGACGCAGCGTCTCCGTGAGAACTTTCGGGCTGATCCCACCGATCCGCTCGCGCAGTTCACCGGGCCGCGAGGGCCCCTCGCGCAGCGCCCACACCACGACGGCGTTCCAGGTGTTGGCAAGCAGATCGAAGGCCAGCCGGGCTCGGCAGTCGGCGATGAAGCCGTGGTCAGCGGTCACTTACCAGATGGTGCCCCAGTAGTTTCCTAGTGTCGTCCCGATTCCGACTGACAGGTCATTGCAAGGAGGTTGGTCATGATGAGGATCGGGATTATCGGTACAGGGACCATGGCGCGCGTGCTGGGTACGCGGTGGGCGCGGGTCGGCCACGACGTGCTGGTGGGCGGGCGGGACAAAGGCCGCGCTGCTGCCCTTGCCGATCAGATCGGCGGACGGGCGGGAACTTCACGGGACGCAGTCGAGCACGGCCAGGACGCGGTGTTGTTGGCCGTGCCGTATTCGGCGGCGATCGGCGCGGTGTCCGGCCTGGCCGACGCCGTACGAGGAAGGACGCTGGTCGACTGCACCAACCCGCTGGCGCCGGGCTTCATCCTGGAGACCCGGGGCGGGCCTTCGGCTGCCGAGCGCATCGCGGCCGCAGCGCCCGGCGCGTCCGTGGTCAAGGCATTCAATCTCTGTCACGAGAGCGTGTGGCGCAGGACCCCGCCCGTCTTCGACGGACGCCCCCTCGCGGTGCCGCTCTGCGGCGACGATGCACCAGCTCTCGAAACTGTACGAATCCTTGTTCGCGACCTCGGCTGCGTGCCAGTCAACGGAGGAGGGCTTGACCGGGCAGGACTCCTGGAGGCGACGGCGGCATTCCTGATCGGCCTGTGGGTGGGCGAAGGTGCGGACGCTCAGGCGATCGCTCCGCCGCTGGAGTACGCGGGCGTTGATCTCTCCTGATCCGCGATTGCGTCGGACCCGCGTGAGAGCTGGAACGGCCACCGCGTGATCATCGGGGGTTGTGTCGACTCCTGAAGATCGTGCGGTGGCCGCGGGCCACGGCATAGACGCTGCCCACTGGCGGGCGATGTTCGATCAGGCCATGGCCCGGATCGCGGGCCGGTTCAAGCGGGTGGAGCCGCGTGCCACGGCCCGCGCCTTCGTGCTCGGACTGCTGTCGGGCGTCGAGCGGAAGACCTGCTGGCGGCTGGCCGAACAGGCTGGCCATTGCCCGCCCCGGGCCAGTCTTCCCGGTCACGCCCGGAACCCTGCCGGCCTGGCACCGCCGACTCATCGCGGCGAAGTGGGACTACAGCACACTGCGCGCCCGCACCGGACGACCGCCGACCAAGGCAGCACTCAAGAAGCTGATCCTGCAGCTCGCCCGGGAGAACGCGCAATGGGGACACCGGCGCATCCAAGGCGAGCTCGCCCGTCTCGGGCATCCGATCGCCGCATCCACGGTATGGGAGATCCTCCATGCCGCCGGCATCGAACCGGCCCCCCGCCGTACCGGCCCGACCTGGCGCGAGTTCTGGGCAGCACAGCAGGCCCGGAACGTGGCAGCCGACCTCGGTTCCCACGCGGAGTCCCTCCGCTTTCTGCTACGCGACCGGGACGGCAAGTACGGCCAGTCCTTCGACGCCGTCTTCGAGGCCGAGGAGATAGAGATCCTCAAGAGTGCGCCGCGAACTCCCCGGATGAACGCCCACTGCGAGCGAGTGATCGGGAGCATCCGGCGTGAGGCCCTCGACCATGGCCTCATCATGAACGAGGCCCACCGCCCGGCAGGTCCTGACCGCCTACCAGCAGCACTACAACGCACACCGCCCCCACCGGGCACGAAACCAGCTACCGCCCGGCGCTCACGAGCAGCCCACCGCACACGACCTCGAAGGCCGCAAACTCCTGCGCACCCGCGTCCTCGGCGGCGTCATCAACGAGTACCGATACGCAGCTTGACCAGCAGCCGTGACTTTCCGAGCCCCACAGGGTGCCTTGGTCGCGGTCCCGGTGTCGGTGACGTCCAGGCAGATCATCGTGTCGCACTCGGTCACGCCGCCGTCGGCCCACGCGGGCCCGGCGTAGGTGAGACGACGCCGGCGGCGGCCAGCGCCGCCAGGCGTCTGCGGCTCAGCACGCCTGGTCCTGGTGCTGGGTCACGTCGGTCATCTTCCAGTCCGCCCCGACAGTGCGGGCGTTGTAGACGATGATGTACCGCAGCCGGTTGATGACCTTCTTCTCCTGCCCGCTGGCCTTGTCGACGGGCTTCCAGGCGGTGACGTCCAGGCAGTCGCGGACGGTGGCGGTTTTGGGCGTGGCCGCAATGTCGATCGTCTCGACCTGCGGGGTGTGTGCGGGTGCCCCGGTGAAGACGATCCCCGTGCCGGAGAACCTGTCGATCGAGATCCGTACGTCGTCGAGCGCCTCGTCGGTGGTGAACTTCTCCAGGCCGGTTCCGTCGGTGGATCCCTTGGCGAACGCCTTCACCTGCTCCGCCCACATGCCGGTGTAGGCCGCGAGGACCTGGGCCTTGGCATCGGCCGCCGGGTCGGCCGTGGGTGAGGGGGTCGAGGAGGTGGTCGCGGGGGCGGAGCTCGCGGTGGGCGGCGGCGGGGCCGCGCTGTCCGAGCCGGAGCTGCAGGAGGCCAGCAGGCCGGCCGTGCACAGGATTGCGGTGGCGGCTGAAAACGTCCGGCCGATCGAACGGTTCGTCACGAGCATGGCATCCCCCAAAATCGTCGTGGCCGAAGGCGATCGCGCAAGCAGCGCGTCTTCCATGCTTGGTGTAACTGGCCGCGGCCCCGCAGTCACATGCCTGAACTGGTGCGACAACGCTGCGGAGAGAACGGCTGCACCGTGCACGCCCGTGATCAATCCCCATCGTGCGCGTGCGTCGCAGCGGCCACACTACGAGAGATCCGGCCAATTTCCCACCACTGCGTGAGGATTCGCCTACTCAACGCGTTCAAAACGGAAGAAAGCGGGCGCGGTTCGAGGATTGGCTGGCCCCTCGCCGACCCGCTGCGCTTGATGATGGTGTGACGTTCTGTCACATTCGCGGTGGGCCCGGCGTCGGTGCCCCGCCGACCCTTCCCGGGGTGTTCCGTCATCAGGCGGCCGCAGTGGCGGCCGCACCGGGGCGCAGCCACGCGTCGACGGGGCCGGCCGGGCCGAGCAGCGGGGTGAACACCCGGGCGAACGGCCCGCCGTGCCGCAGCCGGTCGAGGGCGGTGGCGTCGGCGCGCAGCGTTCCGGAGGCGATGAGAGGGTCGCTGGCGGCGAGGCTGCGCAGGTCGGCGATGCGCCGCTGCAGGCGCGGCTCGGGGGCGCCGGTGAAGACGAGCAGCAGTCGGGGGAATGCGGGGTAGCGGGCACGCCAGGCCGGTGACCCTGGGCCGGAGCGGCTCGCGCGGGCACCGCGGCCGCCAGCTGCTGGGACGTACTTCTGGTAGCAGGCGTAGGCGTGGAGTTTGTGG
This sequence comes from Kitasatospora sp. NPDC001683, assembly GCF_053596495.1. Lineage (NCBI taxonomy): Bacteria > Bacillati > Actinomycetota > Actinomycetes > Kitasatosporales > Streptomycetaceae > Kitasatospora > Kitasatospora sp. NPDC001683. The sequence continues at coordinate 35,312 of NZ_JBSFGK010000072.1, read as the reverse complement.
GCGAGGCGGGCGACGGTCATGGTGGCGCGGTCGACCTCGACGACGAACGTCAGCAGGGTGCGGGTCCGGGCGTGCTGGTCGGTGTGGACGTAGTTGAGGACGGCGTCGGGGATGAGGGAGAGGTCGTCGCCGGGGCGGGTGTCGTCGCGGTAGTGGTGGGCTGTTTCCGGGGACCAGTCCAGGGGGCCGCAGTCGTGGCCCAGAGCCCGCGCCCAGTGGACGAAGGCGATGCCGCTCTCGACGGTGGCCAGAGTGTGTTCCTGTAGCGGACCGGCGGCGGCTTCCGGGCTCATCCGGTAGGGGCGTTCGGGGAGCAGGCCTGCGGCCTCCACCGCCTCGGCGCCTTTGGGCGTTAGCCACCACAGCAGGCTGGTCTTCCCGTGTGCACGCCGCCCGACCGCACCCGCCAGGCCCTGCGCGCGCAGGCGGTGGAGTTGGCGGCGCGGGTACTCGGCCCGGCTGTGGTGCGAGGGCACTGAGTCTCCAACGGATCGACCATTCCCGTTCCCCTCGCGCTCGTGAACACGGTCGCCGCCATGGCGCTCCGGCGGACACCTGATGTCTTTATCCCACTGGCCCGCGGCCTGCGGTGGGTCGCTGCGCCCGTGTTGGACGTGCCGGGTCTCGACCGTCGGCGCGGAGGGCTCGAAGCTGGAGGTGCGGAAGACGGCCGGCCCCGGCCGGCTGGGGTGTCCGGGCTGCGAACGCACCTGGAAGACCAAGGGATTGGATCCGCTGGTGCTGCTCGTCCGTCCAAGCGGGAGTTGGTGACCGTGTCGGTGTCCGCTCCGGCTGATCCGTGGTGGGAGGAGCGGATGCTGCACGCCAAGCCCTATCCGCCCAGGGATCGCATCGGGTTTGAGCGTATTCGCGGCCGCCACCTTGTTGGAGGCAGTGGTGCGGAAGTCCAGGGCGAAGCACGAGGGAGCCTGTACGGAAGGGGGCTGTACCGGAGCGTGCGCGCAGACGAGGATGCCCTGGCGCTCGACTGAGCCCGTCGTACCGGTGCTACCTGCGGAAGTACTCGTCCAGGTGTCGCTCGAACTCCGCGTCGTCCGGCAGCTCGCCGTCAGGCGTCACGGCGTCGGCGGCCGCGGGCAGCTCGCGGGCGAGCTGGTCCGTGTACGCCTGCACCGACATGCCCACTGATGCCCATGAGCGACCTGGAACAGCAGGATGGCGAAGACGAAGCGCAGCCCGGCGGGGCCGCAGCTGCGTAGGTAGGGGCCGACCGGCTGAGGACCGCTCAGCTACTCCCGCGGGACCATGACCCACTGGGTCCTCTCCGGGGGCAACTGGCCGACATCGGCCGGATCGTGAACCAGCCTCTGATGGACACCATGGCGTCCATCAGGGCCCAACAGAACGCGCAGATCGCGGCAGCGATGAACGCCGTGGGACGGCCTTGGCGCCCGCCGACCATCGCTCCCGATGGCCTGATGTGACAGATTCTGGTCGTTGCGGCTATGTCGGGCCGGGCGGGATGATCAGGGCATGCCCCCACCGCACCGCGTCGTGATCGTCGCTTTCCCCGGCATCGAGCTGCTGGACGCCACCGGACCGGCCGAGGTGTTCTCCGTCGCCACCCGGGTCGCCGGAGCCGACCGGCCCGGCTACCTCGTGCGGATCGCGACGGTGGACGGCGGCCCGGTGACCACCTCCAGCGGCGTGCGGCTGATGGCCGACCTGGCCCTCGACGACGTGGCCGGCCCGATCGACACCCTGCTGGTGGCGGGGGCGATCGAGCTCATTCAGGATGGCGTGGAGCCGGTGATCGACCACGAGGTCACCGACTGGCTGCGCCGCGCGGCACCCCGGGCCCGGCGGACCGGATCGATCTGTGCGGGAGCGCACCTGCTGGCCGCCGCCGGGCTGCTCGACGGCCGCCCGGCTACCACGCACTGGCTCACCGCAGCCAGGCTGGCCGCCGACCACCCAAGTGTCCGAGTCGATCCCGATCCGATCTTCATCCGGGACGGAAAGGTGTGGACCTGCGCCGGCGTCACCTCCGGGATGGACATGGCACTGGCCATGGTCGCCGAGGACCACGGCCAGGACCTCGCGCTCGCGACCGCCCGGATGATGGTGATGTACGTCAAACGCTCCGGCGGGCAGAGCCAGTTCAGCGTGCCGCTGTCCGTCCAGGGCTCATCGGACGACCGGATCGACGAGCTGCGCAGGTGGATCGCCGAACACCTCACCGCGGACCTTTCCCTCGAAGCCCTCGCGGCCCGCACCCACCTGAGCGTGCGCCACTTCACGCGGCTGTTCCACCAGCGCACCTCCACGACACCGGCCGCCTACGTGGAGGCGGCCAGGCTGGAGGCCGCCCGGCGGCTGCTGGAGGACAGCGACCGCAGCCTGCCCGAGGTCGCCGCCGCCAGCGGCCTCGGCTCCGTGGAGACACTGCACCGCGTCTTCCGGCGGCGGTTGGGCACCACCCCGGCCGAGTACCGCCGCCGCTTCTGACCCACCCCACCCGAACCTGCCGGCCAGCGCGCACTGCAGCACCGGCCGAGTCTCGCCATGCCTGCACGCGCGGCATGACCAGCACACTTCGAAGGAGAACCGTGTCCCGCACGAAGGTCGTCCCGATCCCGGTCATGGGCCGGCACAACGTCAACGCCCATCTGCTGCTCGGCCGCCGGCCGGTCATCGTCGACGCCGGAATCCCCGGCAGCGGACAGAAAATTGCCGACCGGATCACCGCCCACGGCGTCGACCCCGCCGACGTCTCGCTGATCGTCATCACCCACGGCCACATCGACCACTTCGGCTCCGCCGCCGAACTGCACCGGCTCACCGGCGCGCCCGTCGCCGGCCATGTCGCCGACCTCGGGCCGTACCGCTCCGGCCGGGCCCGCGAACCGTACCTGCCCACCGGTCCGATGGGCCGCCTCATGGCCCGCAACAAAAACCTCCACGTCCGGGCCGAACCCTTCGAACCGGCCGTGCTGATCCGCGGCGAGACGAGCCTGGAGGACTTCGGCGTCGCGGCGCGCATCATGCCCACCCCGGGCCATACCGCTGGATCTGTCTCCGTCCTCACCGACGACGGCGACCTCGTCGCCGGCGACCTGGTCGCGGGCTCCTTCATGGGCCTGATCCCCGGCAAGCCCGCCAACCCGCCCTTCCACGACGACCCCCGGCAGAACCTCGCCAGCCTCCGCGAGATGCTCGCCCTCAACCCCACGACCCTGCACGTCGGCCACGGCACGCCGCTCGACCCCGGCCGGGTACGGCAGTGGGCCGATCGCGAACACGACCGCCTCACACGACTCGAAGTCACCGGACGCCTCACTACGCGAAGTGAGTGAAGAGCCATTCCGCGGGCGCCCGACACCGGAACAGCCCTCGGCGCCGGGCAGCAACAGCCGGCTTCGCTGCGGGTCGTACCGGCGGAGATCGCGGGATGGAGGCCGCGAGCTCTCGACTACGGGCTGCCGATGCGGCCGCGAGTGGCCCAGACCTCAACAAATGCGCCCTGGTCAACGTGGTCGACTTCGAACCCGGCGGCGGCGACTGCGCTGGCGAACGCCTCGGCGTCCCACACCGTGTACCAGCGGCGCCCGTCGGGCTCATCGAGCCAGCCGGTGCGGCCGACGGACCTGACGCACGCGTACAGCTTGCCACCGGGGCGTAGCAGCCCGGCGCACTGGCCGAGTACGTCCACGGTTTCCGACTCGCGGAGGTGCACGAGCGATGCGCAGGCCCAGATCCCGTCGAGCGTCCCAGATGGGAATTGAGATCCGATGTCGCGCAGGTCGCACTGCGAGGTGGGTGCGTGGGCGTTGGCCATGGCAACGAACACCGGGTTGAGGTCGATGCCTCGGGCGTTGTGACCGTGGGCGGAGAATCGCGCGAGGTCGCGGCCGGGGCCGCAACCGGCCTCCAGGATCAGTGAGGGAGCCGGCAGCGAGTTTGCGAACCGTTCGACCTGGTCGGCCATCTTGGGGGCGTGCGTGTTCGCGTAGTCGTCGGCGTGATCGCTGTAGACCGCGACCGATGCGGCAGCCGAGTCGAACAGCGAATCCCCGCTGCCGGTCATGTTCGGTGAAGTCACTCGCAAGGGCTGGCTCTCATTTCATTGTCGATCACGGATCTGCCCCAGTTCCCATCGCCTCCCCAGGCCGGGCAACGTGACTTTCATTCACGTTGCCCGAGCGGCCCTCGCACCCTCTCGAGACGCCCTTCCGGCTTGGCGGTGGCCAGGCGCGGCAGCCGACCGTCGGCAGGTCTTGCAGCGCCGGGTGCGGCGGCATGCCGGACTGGACATCGGCCGCGGCTTCGTCGCCCCGGTAGGACGGGTAGTCCGTGTAGCCGGCCTCCCCTCCGCCGTAGAACGTGGCCGGGGCGGCCGCGGCAGCGGCAGGTTCTCCCGGTAGCGGCGGACCAGGTCCGGGTGGCCAGGAACGGCGCGCCGAAGGCGACCAGGCCGATGTACAGGTCAAAGCCCTGGCCATGGGCTGATGGGCGGGTTTAGCATTCCCGGCACGGCGGCCCCACCACAGCGCCCACCGGGCCGCCGAGCAGAGCAGCCGCGCCTCCTGTCGGCGCTGCTGGCCTCCCGCCGGCCGGGCCCGTGTGGAACGCACCCCCTCGTTCCGGGGCCCGGCCGTCTGCGTCTTTCCTCCTGTTCTTGAACGGATTCGGCCGTCGATCCGGTACACACTCCCGTCACTCAATCGAGCCTCGCCGGGGAGAGCATCGACCGACTGGCGTGCTACGACCCGTTCTTCGCCGTCCCACTGATCGGCCCCGGCTGCTGTTGCAGATCGTCGGCGAACGCGCCGTCACCGCGTGGATGGCGGTCGAGGCGCACCAACGGGCCACCGGGTCGGCGGAGTTGTACCGGATCGAAGGCGCCGGCCACGTCGACCTCTACGACAAGGAGGAGTACATCGACCCGGCGATCGACAAGCTCGCCGCCTTCTTCACCGGCTGCCTGGACCTCGCCCGCCCGGACAACGCCCAACAGGCGTCGAGGAACTGAGCAGCGGAACCGCAGCGTCTCGTCGGTCTACGGCGACGGCGACGAGCCGCGTGAGGTCCGGCGCGTCCCCCGGGGGCTCCCGCCCGGAGCCTCCGGGGAGGAACGTCGGTCAGCCCGCGCCCGCTCGTGAAACGCGCTCAAGCCCGTCGCTCCGTATCCCTCGTGACCAGCACCTCGTGGTCCGAAGACACTCCGCCGACAGGTCCCTAACCAGCGATGACCGCAGTCCTCAATCAGCAGTCGGAGCATCCCGAAGGACCGGGCGGCCATTCCTTCCGAGCCACAAACGGCAGAGCACCATCAGCCACACCCGGTCCTCCCGGCCCGCCTCACATTCTTAGGGACTCACCATGGCGCATGTCAGCATCGACGGCGACAACCTGATCGTGGAGATCGAGGGACTGGACAAGCTCTGGGCGCTCAAGAGCCGTCTGACCATCCCGCTGGCCCACGTGCGCGGCGCCACCACCGACCCCGGGATCGCCAAGGAGCCCAAGGGGCTGCGCGCCCCCGGCACCCACGTCCCGGGCGTCGTGACCGCCGGCACCTTCCACATCGACGGCGAAAGGATTTTCTGGGACGTCCGCGACCCGGCGAAGGCAGTGGTCATCCAGCTCGCCGACGAGCGCTACGCCCGCCTCGTGATCGAGGTCGGCGACCCGCGCGCGACGGTGGCGCTGGTCGAGGGCGCCCTGCCGAACTGACCGCGCCCGCGCGCGCATCCACGCCGTTCGAGCCGGTGACGCGGCAACGGCGACCACGAGGAAGAGGGAGGGATCATGACAGCTGAGGCGGTACGCATCAGCAGCGACGGCTGTGCACTGGCGGGGACGTTCACCGAGGCTGCCGACCCCGTCGCCGCCGCGTTGCTCCCCGGCTCCGGCAGGGTGGACCGCGATTCGGACGTGCGCCTGCCCGGCGGGCCGATGCTCAGAACCAGAGTCACCCGTGCCGTGGCGGACGCCCTGACAAGGGCCCGGGTGTCGACACTGCGCTGCGACAAGCGCGGCGTCGGAGGCAGCGGCGGGGACTGCCTGCGAAGCGGGATGGGCGACGGGCTCGCCGATGCGCGGGCGGCCCTCGCCTGGCTCGCCGACCGCGCCGCCGGACTGCCCCTGCTGGTCGTCGGACACAGCGAGGGCGCCTGGTACGCGGCCCGGCTCGCCGCCGACGACCAGGCGGCCGGAGCGGTCCTGCTCTCCGCGGCCGCACGCCCCGGTGCCGACGTGCTCGCCTGGCAGGCGGAGCAGCTGGCCACCAAACTCCCGCTGCCGGTCACGCTCCTGCTGCGGGTGATGCGCACGGACGTCCACCGCCTCCAGCGCAGGAACCTGGAGCGGATCCTCGCCTCCGAGGACGCCGAACTGCGCCTCCAGGGGCAGCGGGTGAACGCGCGGTGGACGCGTGACTTCATCGCCCACGACCCGGCGCCGGACCTCGCCCGGATCACGGTTCCGCTCCTCGCCGTGACGGGCGGCGCCGATCTCCAGGTCCCGCCGCAGGACGTGGATGCCATCGGCCGCTTGGCGCGCGGCCCGTTCGAAGGGCACGTCGTGGCCGGCCTCAGCCATCTCTTCCGCCCGGACCCTCGGGGCCAGGGCCCCAAGGGCTACCGGCGCGCCGTGCGGCAGCCGGTGAACGCCCGCGTCCTGGACCTGATCGGCGGATGAGTCGAACGCCCCTGGGGCAGCGACGGGCGCACCTGCGAGGGATTCCCCTGCGCGCCGGCGGAGGACCGGCCCCGGCCCCGGGAGGCGCGCGAAGCGGCGGCGGGCCGGTAGCCGCCCCGGCCGCCCCGCTGTGTCCGGCGACGCCGTGCCCTGCGTGCCGGCCCTGGGCTCCGCGTGGCGCCCGGGGCCGGCACGACCGGCCGCTACCGTGGAGGGGACTCCGACCGCTGTTCCCGCAGTCGGCCAGCGGCGCTGGAGTCAGGGTGTAGCCAGTACCACCCTGAAGTCGGAAACCAGCATGATCGAGCGTCAGGGCGGGGCCGGGCAGGATCGTGCCCGTGAACACCACCTCGAACCGCAAGCGCCGTATCAGCGCTGTCGCAATCCTGGGTCTCGCCGCATCAGTGGCCGCTACCGGCACCGGACTCGCCGCCACGCCCCCGCCGTCCAGCGTGCACGCGACCGCCGCCACGGCTGCCGCCGCGCCCCCGCGGTCCTTCCAAGGCGCGCTCCCCGCGCCGAGCGGCCCCTACGCCGCCGGCGAGGAGGTCATCCACCTCACCGACGCGAGCCGTCTTGACCCGTGGGTGCCGTCATCCGGCCCCCGCCAACTGGCCGTCACGATGGTCTACCCGGCCGTCCCCGGGACCGGGACTCCGGCCCCTTACATGACCCTCGGCGAGGCAGCCGGAGTCCTCCAGCGCCAGAAGGTGCCGGCGGGCTCCGGCATCACCCCACAGAGCCTTTCCAACGTCGCCACTCGCGCCTTCGACGGCGCGCGGCCGCAGCACGGCAAGCATCCGCTGGTGGTCCTCTCACCCGCGTACGAGAACCCGCGCATGACGCTCACCTCGCTCGCGACCGAGCTGGCGAGTCACGGCTACGTGGTCGCGCTCGTCGGCCACACCTACGAGGACAACGGCGAGACGCTGGCGAACGGCGAGACGCCGGCGTGCGTGATCTGCGATGCCCCGCCGGGACTCGACTTCAAGGCCGTCACCGCCAGCCGTGCGCGGGACGTGTCCTTCGTGATCGACCAGTTGACGCACGGCAATTCCGCCTGGCGCCTGGCACACCTCATCGACAAGCACAGGATCGGCATGGCCGGACACTCCCTCGGCGGAGCGGCGACTGCCGCCACGATGACCGCCGACCCGCGAGTACTGGCCGGAGTGAACATGGACGGCTCCTTCCAACCGGACCTGAAGCCCGGCCAGATCAACCGGCCGTTCCTCATGCTGGGCGTGGCCGCCTCCAACCACTTGGCCGGCGGCGAGTGGGAGCCGGACTGGGCCGCCCTCGGCGGCTACAAGAAGTGGCTGACGGTCACCGGCGCCGACCACTTCAGCTTCTCCGACGGGGACCTGCTTCAGGAGCAGGCCGGGTTCCCGACGGCGCCCCTCTCACCGGAACGCGGGGTGGAGATCACCCGCGAGTACGTGACAGCGTTCTTCGACCAGACGCTGAAGGGGATCCACCGTCCGCTGCTGAACGGCCCCTCGCCGAACAATCCGGAAGTACTCTTCCAGCACTAGTGCAGCGCCGCGTTGATCCTTCGGGGGTTCATGCGGCTTTGAGTGGGCTGCCGTCGTAGGCCCAGTGGTAGGGCCTGGAGCCATGTTCGTCGCAGGCCAAGACGAAGGTGTCGATGGCCGCGGCCAGTTCGTCGCGGGAGGCGAACTGGCCGCGGCGTAGTAGACGCCGGGTCAGGGTCGTCCAGCCGCCGTCCGGATCTCCGGCCCGCGGCGCGCTCACGAGCGATGTCGCCGCCCTGGTCGACGTTCCCGCGGTGGTTGACCTGCCCCCGCTCGGCAGCCCGGCCCGGCGCGCCGGATGCCACCGCCGGACGTGATGCCGCCCGTCCGTTCGAGTGGTTGCCCGCGTACAGGGGCCCCGGTTGTGTCCCGGGGCCGCCGGCCGACGTCCTGCTCGCCGTCGACGTGCTGCTCGGTGCCGCCGTCCGGGCCGGCCTGGGCGAGCCCCGCGGCCGCCGTCCGCCTCGCCGTGGTCCGGGCGGGCTCTGCGCGAGGCCTTGGTGGTGGTCGTGGCCGCTGCCGACGTGCTGCTCGCCGCCGTCCCGGCCGCCGTCCGTGTCCGGGGTGGGTGAGGCCTTGGTGCTCGTCCTCGCTGCCGCCCCGGCCGCCGCCGACGTCCTGCTCGGGCCGCTGTCCAGGCGCCGTCCGGGCGCGGTCCGGGGATCCGTCGTCGTCGGCCTGGTCGACGTCCTGATCGTCGGCGGCGCTGCTCCCGCCGTCCCGGTCGCCGTGCTGGTGGGGACGGCTCGCGCGAGTTATCAAGTGATGTCTGGTGGTGTGGCCGCCGTCCTGGCCGGTGCCGTCCTGCTCGCCGTGGTTCCGGCGGCCTGGGTGCTGTCCTGGGGTCGTCCTCGCCGCCGTCCTGGGCCGCCGCGTGGAGATGTCCGACGGCCTGATCCACCAGATGCGGCTGCTGACCGAGTACACCGCCAAGAAGGAGGGCCTCGTCGGGAAGCAACTTGAGCTGTACTCTTCGGGGCGTGCGGCCGCTACGGCCTGAACCCGTGGTGAGCGGCATATCGGCCCCGCCCGGAGCGACCTGGTTGTCGGGCTGGGAGCTGACCGACCACCAGACCGCGCTCCGGGACGCGTTCCACCGGCATGCCGAGACCGTCTCCGGCTGACCCGCCCCGCACCCGCCACCCGCACCCCGCCGTCCCGGCCCACCCAGGTCGGGACGGCCGCCCGGGACCGAATGTCACTTCTCCTATGCGCCGGCCGCGCAGTGACCACCCGAACGAGCCCAATGCGTGCGGAAGTTCGAGCGGGAGCCGTGCCCCTCGGTCTGGGAGACGTTTCTGACCGAAGCCGCACAGCCCGTGTTCAACATTCGGGGTCAAGGCTCCCTACCTCTTCACGGTGAAGTAGGGGCGCCCGTCCACGGTCAGTTCGAGCACGGTGCCGTACCGGGCGCGAGCCTCGGCTACCTTCCCCGCTCCTTCCGGGACTTGCGAGCAGCGGTGGTACGTGCCGCCGCTTGACGGCGACAGACAGGATGCGGGCTCCTCGATCCGGTTCACGAGCGGCAGATCCAGCCGGTCCCAGTCGATCGTGAGGCCGTCTGTCGCCAGTCGCGGGCTGGGCATCGGTCGGCCGTCCGGGTAATGACCTCGGGTGCGGTGGTACTCCAGGGCGTAGCGGACGGTACCGGGTGTGTACGGTCCGTCCTGGCCGTTCTGGTCCACCGGACCCCACCTGGTGAGGTCGGCCGCGCGGATGTCGGGCAGCACCGAGGTGATGTCTCCCCTGGCTTCGTTCACGTGAAGTGGTTCTGGCACAGATCTTGGGGAGCGGTCGCGGAGGGTGACAGGTTCGTTCGATTGCGGGGAGGGACACGACCCCGGAGACCGTCAGCGTTCGCGCGTTCTGGTCCACCACCAGCCCGTCGTCGCCCACTCGCTGTAGTTGGGCTCCGGCAAGGTACGGCGCTCGAATTCCTCATCGATACGCGTGATCAATCGGCCCAGGTCCCGTTTGGCTCCGGGCGGAAGGTACAGCATCGCCCACTCCAGGTCATCGCGGGCATCTCCCACCCCCGGCGAATCAAACGCGGAGGCGTCCAGGTAGCGTCCGGGCTGCTTGAGAGCCCGCTCGAAACACGCGATTGCGTTGGCGACCGCGTTGGGCCACATCTCCTGGTCTTCGACCCGGCGGATCGCTGCACGAGTCCGCGCGGAGACACCGGGGACCCTCAGGACCGGATACTGCCATCGTGGCCGCCACCGCTCTGCACGGACGGCCTTGGGACGCCTACGCGGCATCGCCCTTTCGGATCAACATGAGGTCATCCTGCCACGGTTGGGCACCTGCATGCACTGGCTATATGTCGGCCGCGGCAGGGGTTTCCTACTGTCCGGTACTCGCGCAGCTCTTGGGGAACATCGCGAAGTGTTACTGGAGAAGGATCATCTTGCGGAGCAGTTCGAAGCCGGCGCGGCCGTAGAGCTGCCGCTTGATCTTCTTGATGCGGTTGACGGCGCCCTCGATGCTGCCGGAGCTCCAGTCGAGAGTGAGGCCTGCTGTCACGGCGTCGAGGTCTCGGAGCAGGTGGAGGGCGAAGCCGGTGAGGCCCGGTAGCTGGCTGGCGTCGACTGCGTCGATCCAGGTGGGGAGTGTGGAGCCACGGCGGTCGGCGAGGATCTCGCCGAAGTCGCGGACGTGTCCGGCGACCTTGTCCAGTGCGGGGCAGCGGGCCAGGACCGCCTTCAGGCCGGCCCGGTCCTCCTCGTTCAGGGTCGAGGGGTGTCGGGTGAGCCAGCCGGTCACCTGCCGCACCGTCGGCGGCCGCGGTGGCGCGCCAGCCGGAGCCCTGCGGAGGGTGGCGATGTGGGAGCGGACCATCTGGTAGGTGACGGGCGCGTTGTCGGCAACGAGTTCGCTGTAGAGATGGGTGACGCTGGTGCATCCCGCGGCGAAGCGTCGCTCCAGGTAGGGCTTGTAGGGGTCCAGCCTGCTGGGCCGGGGGCGCTTCTCGCGGACGGTGTCCTGCCAGCGTGCGGCGTTCGCGTACCGGAGGACGGTGTTGCGGCCCCAGCCCAGGTGCCGGGCGATCGCCCGGCGTGAGTGGCCTTGGGCCAGGAGCTCGTGAACCAAGGCGTGTGCCGCCTTCTTTCGCTCGGCGCGTCGACCGACGGGCTCCGAGTCGTCCTCCGGTCGACCGGGAACAAGCCCAGTGGCCTCCGGCGGCATACCGCTGGGCGACGGGTTGTGCAGGCAATCGCGATGGGCGGCGACGCAGGTCTCCACGGCCCGGCCGAGGCCCTGCCACAGATGGAACCGATCAGCGACCTGCAGAGCGTCAGGGGCACCGCGCCGTGCGCCCTCGGCGTAGGCACCGGCCCGGTCCCGGCAGATAATCTCCACGCGGGGGTGACGGGCCAGCCACGCAGCCAGCGGCCCGGCCTCACGCGTCGGGAGCACATCGACCACGCGATGGTCTTCGACGCTGGTCAAAACCGTCGAGTAGGTCTGGCCGCGACGGATCGCGAAATCGTCCACGCCCAGCACACGCGGAGTGCTGAACGTGGGATCGGGCAATGCCATGACCCTGCGCAACAAGGTCGTCCTTCCCGCGCCGAAGCCCAGCTGGGCTGCCAGCCGGGCGCCGGCCCGACCGGCGAGCGCGAGCCCTACGCGCTCCAGGGCATGGTTGAGCCGGGTGGTGAACCGTGCGTACGGGGCAGCCAGCCGCGAGAACCGCTCAGCAAACGTCCGACGCGGGCAGTTCGCCGCCCCCCAGATGAAACGCCGGACCACCAACCGGATCACGAAGCCCTGCTCAGCGAGCGGAAGATCCTTCAACCTGCGGCGATAGCGGTCGTGCACCCGGTCCGAGAAGCGGCCACAGTCCGGACACTCCGCCCCGGCACCCCGGCCCCGCGCCACCACCTCGACCGTACCGAACAAGGCGGTCACCGCCTCGACGTCCACGTCGTCGATCCCGTCGAACACGAGCGAGTCCCAGAACGATGCGTTGTTCTGCATGACCAGCACGATCACAGCCACCGGCCGACCACGACAGAGACCACCGAGGAGTTGATGGAGCGTCACTTCCGGCTGTCGGGTAGCCAGGCGTACGCGGTCTCACGCAACCCAGCCCCTCACAATCGAACACCAGGGTGACGCTCCGCAACCGCTCCCCAAGATCTGTGCCAGAACCCACAACTCGTGATCAAAGCCACTCCCCGGACGCTGAAGTCCGCGATGGCGCGCATCTTGCAGCTCAACAACACCTGTGTACGTGACTCCAGGAGGTTCTGGTTGTGCCTCTCGCAGGTGTCGTCGAGCAGGGTGAGCACGGGTTTCAGCCCCTCTACCCGGCCCAGGCGATCGATCAGGTCGCGGATTCGGGCCTCCTCCGCCGCTCGCTGCGACTGTGCCTGCGGCGCCTTGGCTATCTCCGTCAGTTCGTCGCCGGTCGGCACGCGATCGCACCCCGCGACCGCCCCTGTCAGCGCCGCCGCGAGCACCAACTTGCCGACCCGCCCCCACCGAGACACCGCGTCTCCCCGCACTCGTCCGTCACATCCGCCCCCACCCTCCACTGACGAACGGATCCAACGCATGAGTACGCGTGCTCAACTCACTCGTCGTCGACAGGATCGGACCGGTGACGTCCGGGGCGACTGAGGTGGAGTTCCTGCTGCCGAGCGGGAAGCGCAAGGTAGGTCCGGACGCGGTGTGGCAGGCCCCGGAGATCGGGGTGCTGGTGCTGATGGTGGAGGTCGACGGCTCGACGATGTCGCCGGAGCGGGTGGCCGCGAAGTTCACCGCCTACCGTGAGCTGTTCCGCGTGAAGGTCCGCGCCAACGACCCGGCCCTCGCCGACAAGGAGAGGCCGACCGTACGGTGCACTGGTGGCGTCGGGCCTACCCGGGGCACACCCGGCCGGGGTACCCGCCGGTCGCCCTGGTCGTCACCGATGCCGGGCCGGTGGCGCTGGCCAACCGGCAGCAGGCGGTGGCGGACCTGGCGCGCTATGCCTGGGGCGGCGGTCGTCCGAGGAGACGATGCCGACGGGGACGGCTGGCGCGAGTACGACGATGCGGTGCCGGTCATCGCGACCACGCTGGAGTTGCTGGTCGAGCAGGCCGGCGACCGACTCGTCGACGAGATCGAGGTCCGTCATCGAGCCCACCTGGAACCACAGCTGGGATGGTCACGCCGAGCCTCGTCGATCACCATGGGTGAAAGGTCGACACCAGGCGTCGAGACTCAACTCGTGCAGGTGGGCGGTGACGTGTCCCGGGCCGCAGCCCACGTCCGCCACCGGCCCGCCACCGGTGGCGAGGACCAGGTCGGCGAACAGCGCCGGAGCCGCTCGAAGGTACGGTGCCCCGGCCAGAGCCTCGCGCATGTGGTCGGCTCAGCTGACCGCGACGGTGTCGTAATCCGGGTGTCCGTCGACCAGCCGTCGGCGTTCATGCTCGATGCTGTAGTCCAGTGGTCAAGTTCCGTGCACAGCCGTCCGCCGCCAGCCCGACGGACTGACCCCTCGGGCCCGCTTGAACGCCACGCTGAACGCGAACGCGTCCGCATACCCCACCTCGCGCGCCACTGCGGCGACGGTCTTCTCCGTGTCGCGCAGCAGGTCCGCGGCCAGGGCCATCCGCCAGGCGGTGAGGTATGTGAGCGGGGGCTCGCCGACCACGCCGGTGAAGTGCGCGGCGAAGGCGGCCCGGGACTGGCCGACCCGCGCGGCCAGTTCGGCGACCGTCCATCGGTGCGCCGGGTCCTCGTGCAGCATGCGCAGAGCGTCGCCGACAGCCGGGGTGGCCAGCGCCCGGTACCAGGAGGGGGGTTCGGCCTGCGGTCGGGTGCACCAGGCGCGCAGCGCCAGCACCAGTACGAGGTCCAGCAGCCGGTTCAGGACGGCGTCCTGGCCCGGCTCTTCCTGGGCGACCTCGGCGGCGAGCAGGTCCAGCGCCGCCCGGGTGCGCGGCCCGGTGGGCACGACGGCCAGTTGCGGGAGCAGGCCGAGCAGACGCTTGCCCGCGTCGCCGCGGAGTTCGTAGGCACCCCGGAGCAGGGTGGTGGCGCCGGGCAGCCCGTCGCCGTACGTGCGGGGTGCCAGGTTCTGCCGCGCCGCCGTCCCGCTGTCGATGAGGTGCTTCCGTCCGCCGCGGACGACCACCTGCGGCGGGGTGTCCGGGGCGTCGGCGATCGTGAACCGGTTGATGCCGCCGATGAGGGCGATGTCCCCGGCGGCCAACCGCACCGGCGCGGCCTGCGGATCGTCGTCGAGCCGGACCGAGGCGTGGCCGCCGAGGGTGGCCACGACCGTGAGCGGAGGGGCGTCGGCGAAGGTCATCGACCACGGTGGCCGCTGGATCAGCTGCCGGATCTGCGCGTTCCTGGCGCGGGCCCGGTGTAGTAGATCGCTCAGGACGTCCATGCCGGCCACGCTAGACGATCACAAAGGGATCGGCGACGGTCTCCCATGGATCGTCTTTCTCGGCGGGGGTTGTCTGGAGGGCATGAAGACCATCCTCGTTCTCGGCGGCACCGGCACGACCGGCCGCCGCATCGCCCGCCGCCTGACGGCCATGGGCCGGCCGGTCCGTACGGCCTCCCGCACCGGCGGTGATGTCCACTTCGACCTGGACGACCCGGCGACCTGGGCGCCCGCCCTCGACGGCGCTGCCGCCGTCTATCTCCTGGAGCCCAACCTGCAGCCCGGCGTGGACCGGCAGGAGCGCATGCCGCGCTTGGTCGCCGACGCGGTCGCAGCGGGCGTGCGGCGGCTGGTGCTGCTCTCCGCCCACGGCGTCGGCCGGGCCGACGACGGCCACCCGCTCAAGGCCGCCGAACGGGCCGTCCGCGACTCCGGCGTCGACTGGACCATCCTGCAACCCGACTGGTTCGCGCAGAACTTCAGCGAGACCTTCTGGCTGCCGGGCGTCCTGGCCGGCACCCTCGCCCTGCCCACCGGTGACGGGCGCACGCCGTTCGTCGACGCCGAGGACATCGCCGAGGTCGCCGCCGCGGCGCTGACCGAGAACCGCCACAGCGAACAGACCTACCAGCTGACCGGCCCGCAGGCGATCGGCTTCAGCGAGGCGGCTGACCTGATCGCCGCCGCCACCGGCCGGACGGTCCGTCACCTCGACGTCGATCCTGACGTCTTTGTGGACCGCATGGTCGCCGAAGGCGCGCCGCCCGCTGGCGTTGCTCGTCTACTCACCGGCCTGCTCGTGGACATCCGCGAGGGCAGGGGCGCGGGCGTCTCCGACGGCGTGGCGCGGGCGCTCGGCCGGCCACCCAGGTCGTTCGAGGACTACGTCGCCGAGGCCGCCGCCGCAGGCCGCTGGAGCTGACCCGACGGGCCACCGGTCAGTACACCGGTGTGACTTCGCAGTCTTGCGCCGGACCCGCACGAGAACTGGAACGGCCACCGTGATCATCAAGGTTGTGCGGACTCCTGACGGGCGGTGGCCACGGCCCACGGGATGAACGCAGCCCGCTGGCGGGCTGCGTTCGACCAGGCCATGGCTCGGATCGCGGGCCGGTTCAAGCGGGTGGAGCCGCGTGCCACAGCCCGCGCCTATCCACTCGCGCGAACCGCTCCTCCAAGCCTGGTGCTCAACTGGGCTGCGGTCAGCAGCGCGACCGGGCCCGCGCATGTGAGCGGCAGCGGCCCTGGCCACCTGCGGGAGCTCCACAGCGCCGCCGGGGTCAGCGGCTCGCGCACACGAAGCCGCTGTCCGCCTTCACGGAGGGAGCCGCGGATGGGGTGCGGGTCGATCGCCCGGCCCGCACCGTCCGCGACGGCCAGCGCAGTGGGAAGCCAGTCCCGCAAGACAGGGTCATCGGCTTGCCTCGCTCGCGACGAGATACCGGTCGCCGTAGCACACGTCCAACGAACCGGCTTGCTGGGAGCGGTGGTCGGGCGGCGAAGAACTGCGCGCCGACGGCAACACGACCTCTTCGCGGCCGTCTACCAGCAGGCGGCGGACCGGTTGCTCGCCGAGACCCGGTTCGACCCGGGCGATACCCTGGTCGATCAGCTGATCCAGGGACTGGACACCCACCTCGACTACTTCATCGCCAACCGCAACGCTGTCCTCGCCGCCAACCGCGTGCTCGCCGGCGACCCGGTCATCCAGACGATCATGACCGACGAGCTCGACGCCCTCCGCGCCCGACTGCTGGGCGTTCTCCCGCTCGCCAACGAGAACGCGCGCGAGGCGGTCTCCAGCGTGCTCCGGAGCTGGCTGGTCTTCGTGCAGACGCTCTGCGTCGACTGGCTGACCAGGCAGACCTGCACCCGCACCGAGCTGCACGACGTCCGCGTCGGCGCGGTGCTCGGCGCCATCCGCCCACTCCTCGCCAGCGATCCCGCCTCCGACCGGCCGCGCTGAAGCCACTCGCACAGCGCTACAACGGGCGATCCTCTGGATGTCGACCGCCTGGCGGTCACAACCCGATGAAGCTCACTGTTTCCGCCATGTCCGCCCGCCCGGTACGCAGCGGTGGTACGCCTTCCTTCTCGTAGCCCACCGAGACGCCGCAGAACAGCACGAGTCCGCCATCGGCTCCGACTATCTGGCTGACGGTCTTTCGGTACATGGTCCACATCACCTGCGGGCAGCTGTGCAACCCCTCCGCCCGCAACAGCAGCATGACCGTCTGCAAGTACATCCCTGCGTCTCCCCACTGTCCGGGCCCCATGGTCCGGTCGACGTAGCAGAACAGGACGACCGGCGCTCCGAACGCCTCCGAGTTCAGTGCGGCGATCTTCCTGGGCCGGTCGGGGTCGTCGCGCCCGATTCCCAGCGCTTGGTATCGCTGGGCGGCCGCGGCCGAGAAGCGGTCCAGATACGGCGAGGTCAGTTCGGCCGGGTACATCGGATACTCCCGCTCATCACCCGGGTCGCCTGCCAATGCCCTGGCCGTCGCACGCCTCTTAGCTTGACGTTTAACCTCGCGCGGCGAGGTGGGCCTGGAGCGTGGGTTCGCGTTTGACGGTCTTGCCGACGTCGTGGCGGGGTGCCGGGTTGCGGTTCTTCGAACCCGGTGGCCGTCCGGGGCCAGGTCGGGAGGGTTTCGGCACGCGGGCCGGAGTGGGGAGAGGCTGTCGCACGACCTACTCCATTCGGGAGTCAAGAGCGCGATCTTGCGGTGCCAGCGAGGAGCTTGCTGAGGTTGTGGACGGTGCCGAGGAGCTTGATCTCGGTGTCGACGGCCCGGTGTCCGCGGTAGTTGAGGTGTCGGCCGAATCGCTGGAAAAGCTGGGCGAAGCCCGGCTCGACGAGCGCGCTGCGCTGGCGGTACTGGGCCCGGCCGGTCGGGGTCGCCAGGCGGTCGGCCATGGCCTGTTGGCCGGCGGGGGGTCTGGCGCTTTGCGGGGAATCCCCGCCTGGTCAGCCTCGCTGGTGACCGAGACCAGTAGCGGCAGGTCGGCGAGTTCCTCGAAGGAGGCGGCGCTGGCGTATCCGCTGTCCGCGAGCCAGAGCAGGATGTCGCCCGGAAGACCTGCCGCAGTCGGCAGCTTCTGCCCGGCTGGTGGTCGCCATGCAGATCTGCAGGGGCGGCCGGGCTCCGGCGAGCGCCATCTCCAGCGCCTCCCACCGTTCCCGCAGTGGCAGGTCCCGGATGTCGCGGCCCGCAGCGCCACCGGCCGCAAGGCCGTCTTCGACCTGTCACCGACGACGACCACCAGGCCGTCCGGGACCTCACCCGCCACCTCGACCCCGACACGCTGCGCCAGGTCATGAGCTGGCTGGAGCGCACCCGTATCGCGGCCCTCGCGCTGCGCGGCACCGAACAGGCCCGGCCCGTCCGGCCCGTCGTACGGCGCAACCGGTTCTGACGGACCGTGTCCGGATTTCCCGTCACGCCTTTGCCCGCGGCGGCTGACCGCAGCCTGCCGACAACCAGCATGCGCTACAGGGCGAACGTGGCCTGATGCGGCACTAGCTAAAGGAACCTGCCTCCCCCATTTTCACCCCCCACGTAGATTGTCCGGGTGACAGCAAGGGGACCGTTGACAAGTACTCCATATTCGCCACCTTCGTTAACCCGAAAGACATACCCCTGACCGTCCCGGCCTTTGACTTCCATGCCCGTGTCGATACCCACATAGCCGTTGGGGTGGGTGAACAGCGCCCGCGTATGTCCCTCGCTGACCGTCATCCCTCCCTTGACGGTGAGCCGCTTCTTCACCAGCGCCGTGCCGGTGACCAGATCGTTCACGTCGGCCTTGCCGGCGGCGACGGTCCCCCAGTCCCTTCCCTGGCCGTGGAACACGTTCAGACCCGACTCCGGGAACTCGATCCAGCCGTCGCCGGTGCCGGGGCCCTGGACCCATTTGGTGTTGATGCCGTTGAGGTCGGCCTTGTCGGCGGCGATGTTGCCCCAGGCCCCGCCGCCGTCCTTGCGGACGTTGATGCCGGACTGCGGGAACTCCACCCAGCCCTTGCCGCCGTCGCGATCGCCGACCCAGGTGGTGTTCAGGCCGTGGACGTCGACCTTCTCGGCGGTGAAGGTGCCGCGCTCCTGACCCCCGTTGTCCTTGTAGAGGGTGGCGCCGGGTTCGGTGAACGCGATCCAGCTCTGGCCGGCCTCGCGGCTGCCCACCCACGGGGTGTTGACGCCCTCCTCCGCGTCGACCCGGGCGGCTGTGAGGATGCCAGGGGTGGCGTTGTGGCCGTGGTAGATGTTGACGCCGCGGTTCGGGAAGGTCATCCAGCCGGCGTCGTCGGTGAGCCCCTGGACCAGACGGGTGGTGACGTCGTCGGCCGTCACCGTTCCCAGTCTGCCGTCCGGCAGCTGGACCTTCACGCCGTTCGTGGCGAAGGTGACCCGGCCCTTGTCGGTCGTCCCCTCCACCCACGGGGTGCGCGTCCCGCTCTCGAACTCGGGGACGACCGCGTGGACGGTGGTGGTGAGGAAGTACCCGCGCTGCTGCTGTCCGGCGCCGGGCGCGTTCGCGACGAGGGTGTAGGTGGTGCCGCGCTTCGGGGCGGGGATCTTCGGGGAGTACTCCCGGTAGCCCGGACCCACAGCCGGCTCTTGGTGGATCACGGTCCCCGTCTGGTCGACGATGTCGTAGTTGAGGTCGGTGGGCCCGTCCCACAGGAGCACGAGCTGCTCGTTCGCGTCACCGTTCACCAGGGACTTCTCCGGTCGGAAGTTGCGCGGGACTTGCGGCGTCTGCTTCACCAGGCCGAGATGAGTGGTGAAGTGGCCGTCCCGCCTGGCGACGCCGCCGTCGCCGCCGTACGCGTTGTCGCGGATCTCCAGCAAGCTCAGGCCCGCGCCCTCGGAGACCGGGACGTTCTCCAGCTTCAGCACCAGCGCCCCGTGACCGGCCAGAAGCGCGTGCTTGCGCGTGGGAGGCTGCGCGCGGGAGAGCCGCGCCCGGAAGCAGTCGTTGACGCTGTCCCACGCGAACTCCAGCGCGTCGTCGAGCGGGTGCTGGTACGTCCGCTCGATGCTCGCGGTGACCGCCGAGGGATTGTCCGTCAGGTTGGAGGACAGGTTGAGCAGCGGGATGGCCACATCGATGTGGTCCCACTTCACCTCGGCCTGGTGGGTGTTGGAGACGATCACGTACACCGTCCCCAGGGACGGTTCGTTCGTGAGCGACGCTCGGAGTGATGTCGGATCCGTCACGATCTCGTAGTGCAGCAAGGACGGCACGGTGCGGTCTCCCTACCTCGGCGTTTCACGCGATGCGGGCTGACGACGGAATGGGTGCCAACAGTCCTGTCAACGGTAAGCACCGTCCCGTCGTCCATGAGACGCGATTGCCCGGAGCTGTCCCGAACCGGTCCCCGCTCTGGCCGGAATCTCAGTCGCTTCTCGGCGGGCACCGGGCCCGGTCGGGTCAGTGCCAGTCGAGCCCGAGCGCTCCGTGCTTACGCAAGAGTGGGCGGCCGGGTCTCCAGTACTTCGAGCACCTCGACCGAGGCGGACATCACGATGTAGGCGCTGCCGATATCGATGCTCGTCCACCAGGTGTCCTGGTCCACCCGTTGTCCGACGACGCCCCACTGGACACGCGCACTACAGTGATCCACATGGACATGCAGACGACGGTCGCGCGCCTGGCTGAGGAAGCCGAGCAGCAGATCCGCGCCCGCGTATGGGAACTGACCCCGGGCGACCGCGGCCTCGCGGTCCAGGTCGAGGCCGGGCTGCGCGAGGCTGTCGGTCCGCCGGACGCCCAGGAGGTGCTGCCGGAGAAGGACCGACTGGAACACCTGCGGGAAGTCCTCGCCGTCCTCGCAATCGCCCTTGCCAGCACCCACGGCCGCCTGGCCTGGTTCCTCTCCGGCGCCATCACCGCGCTCGAACCCGTCCTGCACTGGCGCGCCCTGCCCGCCGCAGACGACCACGCCTTCGGCACCGTCCCCCCGACCCCCGAGCACTACACCGAAGCCGAGGACGCCGTCCGCCGCCTCCAGGCCACCCTCGCCCGCATCACCGCCGGCTGACACTCCGGCAGAGCGCCGACCTCCGCGCCAGGGCGGCCAGTTTCGCTGGCTTTGCTTCCGCACCGGACGGTAGACCGCCACACCCCTCCAGCCCCGGCGCCTACAGCTCACCCTGTCCGTCTGGTGTTTGTGGGCGTTTCATGTGTTTCCGGGGGATTCTTCATACCGGATGGGCGCCACGTGCACCGCGGTGGCCGAGCCGCCGGCGTTGCCGTTAGGTCCGGCCGCCGATCGTGACCTGTTTCCAGGTCCAGTCCGCGAACTGGGGCCGGGCCGCGCTCGCGTACTTGGTGACGTCGCTCAGTGCGCCGGCGGCGTCGAAGCTGGGCAGCGTCTCGTAGCCGACCTGGGTCAGGCGGGGCGCGTTGCCGGCCTTGGCGGCGGTGAGCGTCTTGGTGTAGCCGCCCTTGCTGCCGGAGGCGGTCATGTCGAAGGCCACCTGGATGTTCGGGTGGGTCCGGTTGAACAGGGCGACCGACTGGTCGTAGCCGGGCGCCCAGCCCCAGAAGTCGCGCTTCACCACACCGCCGGAGGTGCCGGCCGCGTCGCCGGTGTGGTCGCCGCCGGGGGAGCAGCCGGTCACCACGGTGGCGGTGAGCACGGCTGCGGTGAGCACCGCGAGCGCGGTGGCCGAGGGATGGGAGCTTGCCTTCACACGTGCCTCCTGAAGGGGGGAAGGGCCGAGGGGGGTGCGCGAACCTGCTCGGGAGAGTTCGAAACCAGGCGGATTCAGTCAGGACCGAGCATCGGCGGATTCGTTCGGCTATTGTTTGAACTAATACAAGGTCAAGTCAATAGGCCTTGCGCCACATGCACGAGAGGAGACTCGGGCGACCGTGAACCAGCCGCCGGACGGCACGGGCGTACGGGACCTGGCCATGGCGCGACCGGCCGTCGCGCGGGACCGGTCCGCCTCCCGGCGGGCCGATCTGAGCCTGGTGCTGCAGCTGCTGCGCGACGAGGGACCGCGCTCGCGGGCCCGGATCGCGGAGGACACCGGGCTGCCCAAGGCCACCGTCTCGCACCTGATCGCCGAACTGCTGGACGGCGGGCTGGTCCGCGAGAGCGCCGCGGAGCGAGCCGTCGAGCGCGACCGGGGCGCGGTCGGCCGCCCGGGGCAGGCGGTGGAGGTGGACGGACGTCGGGTCCACGGCCTGGGCGCCGAGATCAACGTGGACTACGTCAGCGTGCTGGCGCTCGACCTGCGCGGCGAAGTGGCCTACGAGCGCAGCCTCCCGCTGGACGTGCGCGCGGTCGACGCCGGGACGGCGCTGGACGCGGTGGCCCGCCTCACCGAGGAAGCCGGCGACGCGGTGCGCGCGGCCGGTGGGCACGTGGTCGGGCTGACCCTGGCCACCCCGGGAGCGGTGGACATGGCGGCCGGTGTGGTCAGGTACGCCTCCAACATCGGCTGGCGCGAGGTCCCGGCGCTGGCCGGGCTGCGGAGCCGGCTCGGCCCGGGCGCCCCCGAGCTGCACCTGGAGAACGACGCCAAGCTCGCGGCCCTGGCCGAGTACGTGCAGGTCTGCGCCGACCACGTGCGCGACCTGGTCTTCGTCACCGGCCAGACCGGCGTCGGCGTGGGCATCGTCGTCGGCGGCCGACTGGTGCGCGGCACCGGCGGTTACGCGGGCGAGGTCGGCCACCTGCGGCTGGTCCCCTCCGACGAGCCCTGCGCCTGCGGGCGGCGCGGCTGCTGGGAGACCACGGTGGGGCGCGACGCCCTGCTGCGGTACGCCGCCGACCCGGGCGACCCGGTCTGCGACCCGACGATCGACCTGGGTCACCGCCTGGCCGTGCTGCGCGAGCGCGCCCGGGCGGGCGATCCGCGCACGCTGGCCGCCCTCGGCCGGATCGCCGGCCAACTCGCCCCGGGGCTGGCCCTGTTGGCGGACATCCTGAACCCGAGGCTGCTGGTGCTCGGCGGGCACTTCGGGTTCTTCGGCGAGTACCTGATCGAGCCGGTGACCCGTCAGGTGCACGAGCTGGTGATGGCCCCGGACACGGGCGGGTGCGAGATCGTGCTCTCCCGGCTCGGGCTCACCGGTACGGCCCTGGGCGGGGCACTGCTGGCACTGGACGCGGTGTACCAGGACCCGACGGCGGCGATGGCGGGCACCGCCTGAGCGGACGGTGAGCGCCGCTGCCCGCACGGGTACGCGTTCCCGGCCCGCCTCGCCGGTTCCCCGGCGCGATCTACCATGAGAGACAAGGTCTTCTTGAGCCCGCACCCGCCCGCAGCCGAACGGTAGGGAGGCCGGCATGGAGTTCGGGAACGGATCCGGATCCGGGGGGTCGGACGGCTCGCGCTACCCGCCCATTTCCGAGCACGGCCTGATCGGTGATCTCCGCACCGCCGCGCTCGTCGGAACCAACGGCACCATCGACTGGTACTGCTGCCCGCGCTTCGACGCACCGAGCGTGTTCGGGTCCATCCTGGACGCCGACCGGGGCGGGTCGTTCGAGCTGGCCGCCGACGTGCCGGCCAGGACCCGGCAGTTCTACTTCCCTGACACCAACGTGCTGATCACCCGGTTCTACGGCGCGGACGGGGTGGCGGAGATCCAGGACTTCATGCCGGTCGTCGACGAGTCGCGGGAGGCCGCCCGGCACCGGTTGATCCGGCGGGTGATCTGTGTCCGGGGGACGCTGCCGTTCGCGGCGCGGATCGCGCCCCGCTTCGGCTACGGGACGGAGCAGCACACCGTACGGGTGCAGGCCCAGGAGGCCGTCTTCGAGGCCCCGTCGATCTCCCTGGCCCTGACCTCCACCGCGCCGCTCGAGGGCGACGGCAGGGACGTGCGGTCGCACTTCAAGCTCCTCGAGGGCGAGTCCGTGGTGTTCGCCCTCGACCGGATCAGCGACGAGGTCCGCCCGCGGGCCTGCCCGCACGCCGAGGCGGAGGAGCAGTTCGAGGCGACCGTCCGGTTCTGGCGCCACTGGCTGGGCCGCTCGCGCTACCGAGGCCGGTGGCGGGAGATGGTGCACCGCTCCGCGCTGGCACTCAAGCTGCTCACCTACGTGCCGACCGGTGCGATCGTGGCCGCGCCGACGACCAGCCTGCCCGAGCAGGTCGGCGGTGGGCGCAACTGGGACTACCGGTACGTGTGGGTCCGCGACGCCGCCTTCTGCGTCTACGCCATGCTCCGGCTGGGTTTCACCTCGGAGGCCGAGGCGTTCATGGGCTTCCTGTCCGAGCGGGGCATCATGCGGGGGACGGGCCCGGCCGGCCCGCTGCAGATCATGTACGGCATCGACGGGCGCAGCGACCTGCCCGAGTCGGAGCTGAGCCACCTCGAGGGGCACCTGGGTTCCGCGCCGGTGCGGGTCGGGAACGCCGCCACCCATCAGCTCCAACTCGACATCTACGGCGCGCTGATCGATTCCGTCTATCTGTACGACAAGTGGGGTCAGCCGATCAGCAGCGCTCACTGGGAGGAGGTCGGCGCCGTCGTGGACTGGCTCTGCGACCACTGGGACCAGCCCGACGAGGGCGTCTGGGAGACCAGGGGCGGCCGGCGGAACTTCGTCTACTCGCGGCTGATGTGCTGGGTGGCGATCGAACGGGCCATCCGGATGGCCAACCGGCGCGGCCTGCCCGCCGATCTCCCCCACTGGCAGCGGAACCGGGACGCGATCTACCGGCAGATCATGCGGGAGGGCTGGTCCGCCGAGCGCGGGGCGTTCGTCCAGTCGCTGGGCGCCGATGTGCTCGACGCCTCCGTGCTGATGATGCCGATGGCCAAGTTCATCTCGCCCACCGACCCCAAGTGGCTGGCCACCCTGGAGGCGCTCACCAGGGACCTGGTCTCCGACTCCCTGGTATACCGCTACGACCCCGAGGCCAGCCCGGACGGCCTGCGCGGCTCCGAGGGCACCTTCTCGATCTGCTCCTTCTGGTACGTCGAGGCACTGGCCCGCGCCGGGCGCCTGGAGGAGGCCCGGCTGGCCTTCGAGAAGATGCTCACCTACGCCAACCACCTCGGCCTCTACGCGGAGGAGATCGGCCGGACCGGCGAGCAGCTCGGCAACTTCCCGCAGGCGTTCACCCACCTCTCGCTGATCAGCGCCGCCTTCAACCTCGACCGAGCGCTCGGCTGAGTCCTGCCGGCGGGCCGAGAGGGTGGTCTGATTTCGTGCGGGAGGCCGATGGTCTCGCACAGCAAGGACCGCGACCCCGCCACCGGTGACGCCCTGACGGCGGTCCGTCGTCAGGGCGCCACCGGTGGCAGCACGGGCGGTCCGCAGCCGACCGGCCCGGCGGGTCGGGGTGTGCGGCCCCGCGGACGGTTCAGCTGCGCGCGAGGGCCCTGCGCGCTCCGTAAGCGGCGGCGCCCACGGCGAGCACCAGCGCTCCCCACAGCACCGAGGCGCCGGGCAGGGCGAAGGCCAGGACCAGGCAGCCGGCCAGCCCGAGCAGCGGAACCACGCGCGGCGGCCGCCCCTCCTCGGGGTTCAGGGTCCAGGCGGAGGCGTTGGCGATGGCGTAGTAGGCGAGCACCCCGAACGACGAGAAGCCGATCGCGCCGCGGACGTCGCCGACGGCCGCGATCACGGCGACGGTGCCGCCGACGGCCAGCTCGGCCCGGTGCGGCACGCCGAAGCGCGGGTGGACGGCGGCGAGCCGGTGGGGCAGGTGGCGGTCGCGGGCCATCGCCAGGGTGGTGCGGGAGACGCCGAGGATCAGCGCCAGCAGCGAGCCGAGCGCGGCGACGGCCGCGCCGGCCCGGACGACCGGGGCCAGGCCCGGTACCCCGGCGGCCCGGACGGCGTCGGCCAGCGGCGCGGCGGCGTGGGCCAGCCGGTCGGGGCCGAGCACGGCCAGGACGGCGAGCGCGACGGCGGCGTAGACGACCAGGGTGATGCCGAGTGCCAGCGGGATCGCGCGGGGGATCGTGCGCTGCGGGTCGCGGACCTCCTCGCCGAGGGTGGCGATCCGCGCGTACCCGGCGAAGGCGAAGAACAGCAGGCCCGCCGCCTGGAGCACCCCGTGGAGGCCGGCGTCCGCGCCGACCGCCCAGCGGCCGGTGTCGACGTGGCCGCTGACGAGGCAGGCGGTGACCACGGCGGCCAGTACCGCGAGGACGACGGCGACGATGGCGCGGGTCAGCCAGGCGGACTTCTGCACGCCGACGTAGTTGACGGCGGTCAGCGCCACCACCGCCGCGACCGCCACCGCGTGCGCCTGCCCCGGCCAGACGTACGAGCCGACGGTGAGGGCCATCGCCGCACAGGAGGCGGTCTTGCCGACCACGAAGCCCCACCCGGCGAGGTACCCCCAGAACTCGCCGAGCCGCTCGCGCCCGTACACGTACGTCCCGCCGGACTGCGGGTAGCGGGCGGCCAGCCGGGCCGAGGACGTCGCGTTGCAGTACGCCACCACCCCGGCCAGCGCCAGCCCGATCAGCAGCCCGGACCCGGCGGCCCCGGCGGCGGGCGCGAGCGCCGCGAAGACGCCCGCGCCGATCATCGACCCCAGTCCGATCACCACCGCGTCGAAGACGCCCAGGTGCCGCCGCAATTCCTCCGGGCCGGCCGCCGGTGCCGGTGAACTCATGGATCCCTACCTTCCGGTGCGCTTCGGTGTGTCGGCGCGCACCCTACTGGACGGGGAGAAGGCCGTCGGCGTTCGGGGAGACCGAGTGGTCAGCCCGACAGACTGTCGGATCGACCGGCCGTCGGTAGCCCGGCCTCCGGGCGAGCGCCGGGGTGCAGGCCGTCCGCTGGCCGGGGGCGGATGTGCAGTCGGCGGCCGGTGGCGGCGGCCGCGGCGAGGAGCGACCGGAGGGTGGGCAGGTCGACGGTCTGCCGTTCGGCCCGGGCGCCGTGGTCGTCGTACCGGGTGACGGTGAAGCGCAGGAGCGGTCTCATTCGGGGAGGTCGGCGGGCGGAACAGGCGGAACGGACGGAGAGGCCGGTACGGGGAGGCGGCCGACGCGGCGGCGCCGGTCCCGCCAGCGGCGGATCACCGCGGCCTCCCGGCGGTTCGGTCAACGGGAAGCCCCGGACGCGGTGCGGGAGTGCCCGGTCGCGGGGGGCGTCGCCGCGCAGGTGGGCGCGGGCATGGGCGATGGCCTCGGGGGTGTCGGCGAAGACGTGGCCGTCGGCGCGCAGCCGGTCGAGTACGCCGAGGGCGTCGAGGGGCCGGTGGTGTTCGTCGCGGATGCCGGAGACCAGTACGAGGGTGCCCCGGCGCTGGAGTTCGGCGATGGCGTCGCCGAGGACGGTGGCACCGCTGGAGTCGATGGCGCTGACCCGCGACATCCGCAGGATGGCCACCTCGACCTCGGCGGACCGGGTGAGCTCGAGCAGGAAGCGGTGGGCGGCGGCGAACAGCAGCGGGCCGTCGATCCGGTAGGCGACGATGTGCTCGGCCAGCAGTGCCTGCTCCTCGTCGTGGTGGTCGGACGGCGGGAGGTCCTGGTGCAGCGGGACCTGTTCGATCCTGGCCGCCTTGGCGACGGCGGCGAGCGCCAGGACGCCGGAGACGAGCAGGCCGACGACGACGGCGGTGACCAGGTCGAAGGCGAGGGTGTCGGCGGCGGTGAGGGCCAGCACGGCGGCCTCGCCGCGCCCGGTGCGGGCGAGCGCGCGCAGCGAGCCGACCAAATTGCATGTTTGGCAAGTGGTGGATCGAGACAATGGCCGGCTCTTGTGGGCGGACGGGCATGAAAGGGGCGCGGTCAGTCGCGCGCGGGGCCCTGGGGCTGGGTGAGCAGGCCGTTCAGGAGCTCGACCTGGCCGCTGATGACCCCGCCGAGGACGGTGCGCGCGACCCGCAGGAACTCGGCGACCTGCGGGTTGGTGAGGTGGTAGTGGACCGTGGAGCCCTGAGCGCACCCCGCCCCGCCCGGATGGTGAAGTTCTTCCTCCGACCGATGGCGCCCTGGTCGGGGAGTCGGCCTCAGAGTGCGGTGTCGGGCGCCGGGGTGAGGTGGGCGGTGAACCACCGGGCGGCCAGGTCCGCGGCCTCTTCGAGCGTCCCGGGTTCCTCGAACAGGTGGGTGGCGCCCGGGATGACGGCGAGTTGGTTCTCGCAGCGCAGCCGTGCCCGGGCCTGCTGGTTGAGGTCGAGGACCACGTGGTCGTCGCCGCCGACGATGAGCAGGGTGGGCGCGGTGACGGCCGGCAGTCGGGGGCCCGCGAGGTCGGGCCGCCCTCCGCGGGAGACGACCGCCCGGGCGGGGGAGTCCGGCTCCGCCGCCGCCCACAGTGCCGCGGCGGCTCCGGTGCTGGCCCCGAAGTAGCCGACCGCGAGGTCACCGACGTCGTCGCGGCCGCGCAGCCAGTGGGTGGCGTCGGTCAGGCGGTGGGCGAGCAGGGCGGTGTCGAAGACGTTCGCCCGGTCGAACGCCTCCTCCTCGGTGAGCAGGTCGAACAGCAGGGTGGCCAGACCCGCCCGGTTCAGCGCGCTCGCGACGAACCGGTTGCGCGGACTGTGCCGGCTGCTGCCGCTGCCGTGCGCGAACACCACGATCCCCGCCGCCCCTTCGGGCACGGTCAGGTTCCCGCCGAGCCGTACCGGCCCGGCGTCCACCACGACCTCCGGGTCGTCGGCCCGCGCCGAACCGGGCCGGGCGGGCAGTCGCGAGCCGGGGGCGGGCGGCCGGCCACCGCCCATCCGGACAGCGGCCTCGTCCAGGCAGGCGATCACCTCGGCGTCGGTGGTCTGCGCGAAGTCCTCGTAGAACTGCCCGATCCCGTAGAACTCCCCGGGCGTCGACAGCGCCACCAGCTCGTCCGCCGCGTCCACCAGCCTGCGGGTCCAGCCCGGCGGCGCGACGGGGACGGCGAGGACCACCCGGGCCGCCCCCTGGTTCCTGGCGATCAGGCACGCCGCGAGAGCGGTCGAACCGGTCGCGACCCCGTCGTCCACCACGACCGCCGTACGGCCGGTGAGCTCGGCGCGGGGCCGGTCACCCCGGTATCGCTGCGCCCTGCGGTCCAGCTCGACCCGTTCCCGCGCCTCCACCTCGGCCAGTTTCTGCTCGGAGGTGCGCGTCGCCCGCATCACCGCCTCGTTGACGATGCGGACCCCGCCCTCGCCGATCGCGCCCATGCCCAGCTCCGGCTGGAACGGCACGCCGAGCTTGCGCACGACGATCGCGTCCAGCGGCGCGTGCAGCGCCTTGGCGACCTCGGCCGCCACCGGCACACCACCGCGGGGAAGTCCGAGGACGACCACGTCCTCGCCCGTCAGGTGCCCGACCCGCTCGGCCAGGCGACGTCCCGCGTCCATTCGATCGACGAAGTACATGACCGGCCCTCCTCCGGACACGAGGAACCACTGCTGGGCCCGGGCCCCGCGCCGGACCGCCTGCCCACTCCCACGATCTCCCTCCTGCCAGTCGCGCGCGAACGGCCGCGCCGTTGCCGTCCGCAGGCTCCCGGCCGGACCTCGCACCAGGGACGGACGTGCTGCGGCGGCAGTGGCGGAGGAGCATGAAAGGAGGCGGGCGAACCGGCGACCGCATCGCCGCCGGAGCATCCGGATCCGCGGAGCCGGGCAGTCGGCGCAGTCAAGACGCACACGTTGGAGGTCTCCGTGAGCAGCACTCCCGCACCGGGTTCGGCCGGGCCGATCGTGGTCGGCACGGATGGCTCGGAGTCCGCCCGCCGGGCGGTGCTCTTCGCGTTGCGGGAGGCGCAGTTGCGCGGCGTTGCCGTGCGGGCCGTGCGCGCCTACGGCTCGGGCCGCGCCGACCCGTCCGACCTGGGCACGCCCTCGTGGCCCCGTACGAGCGGCGCGCCGTCGACGCACCTGCACGACGTCGTCGCCCGCGAGGTGACGGATTCCGTCGAGGAGCTGCGCCGGCAGGTCGGCGAGCCGTACGTCGAGGTCGAGGTCCGCTGCGAGCGCGGACGCCCCGCCCAGGTCCTGCTGGACGCGAGTGAAGGTGCGGGCCTGCTCGTGGTCGGCACCCGTGGCGCCGGCCTCTGGGGCCGCCTCGCCCTCGGCTCCACCAGCACCGAGATCGTCCACCACGCCCACGTCCCTGTCGTCGTCGTGCCGCCCGGGCCTCCTGTCGCGCCCGCCTGATCCGGAGTTCGGGAACGCCGCCGTCTGTCGCCGGTCCAGGAGCGACGACCATGCACCGCACTCCGTGACCACCCACCCGAACGGCGCCCGCCTGCCCTCCTCATGTATGCACTGGTGGCCTTCGGGCTGTACTCCTGGCGGGGGTGCGGTTCGTTCGAGTGACGGTCTCGATCAAGCGGTGAGACGTAGTTCTGCTGACCCATCTGCCTCCGTCGAACCCGAATTCATCAGGAACGGTGTGATGACGGCTTCTGACGGGCGGACGTGGATGAACAGGAGGCCGGGGCGATCAGCTCAACTGCTGCCGGGCGGCCTTCTTGGCCTCTGCCTTCGCCCGCAAAGCCACCGCCTTGGGGGAGTCGCCGTACCACCACCACGTGTAACCGGCGATCGCCAAGAACAAGGCCACGAAAACGAAGAAGACCGAATTAACCCCAAGGTGACCGCCTCTGGCCAGGCCGTAGAGACCAGGGCGTCGACGCCGCTCAGGCCGAGGACCACCGCTGCGCGGTGCAGCGTGTCGCCCGGGTGGACCTGGGCGGGGCGGCGGCCCTGGGACAGCTCGCGGACGGTCGTGCCCGACAGCACGGTGGCCGGAGCGGCGCAGGCGACCGCGAGGTCGGCGCGGTCGAGCAGTCCCGCGCAGCGGCCGTCCGCGCGTACCACCGGCAGGTGCCGGTACCCGGAGCGTTCCAGCAGCTCCCAGGCGACCAGCACGCTCTCGTCCTCGGTGACGGCGCACAGCGCGGTGCACATCACCTCGCCCACCAGCTGTTCGCCGGACGGCGTCTGAGCGCGGGGCGGTGGTTCCATGGTCATCTCCATCCGGTGTGGCGGCGGCACAGCGCAAGATCCGTGTCCGGGCCCGGCAGCACTGCCGATCCCCTGGAAGCGCTCCTACGGGGTCCCTGCGGCTGCTTGCCACCGCGCACCCAGGCTCACTCGCCGGCCGGTGCGGCGGATAGGGGTCCACCGGCCCCATCGGCACATCACCAGGTCCGTCCCGGCTTCGGGCGTGCCCGTCCAGGGCCGGTTTCCGGTCCGAAGTGGGCCGCCTGGGCGAGCAGGAGCCGGGCTAGCCACCACTGGATGCGGTCCGACATGATCAGCATCGGTATCACGATCGCGACGGCCGTCCAGGTCCTGCTGGCCCACGGGGCGACGCCCGACATCACCGGCGCCGCCACCCACCCACCCGCTGCTCGTGGACCATGCCCCACCCGGCTCGCCCGCCTTCCGATCAGTCTGCTGCTGGTCACCGACACCATTCCGCCGGGCGGAATCCGTACCGTGCCACACCGCGTGCGGTCCGTGGCGCCGCTCCTCGCCGGTCGTGCCCGAGTGGCCGTCGTACGGCAGGGGCCCGCGTCCACCGGATCACGGCGGGAAGCCGTACTCGCCGTGGAGGCGGACGAACCTCGCCGGGATGAGCAACCGCTCCCGCTCCAGCCCCGAGGCCGTCCGCCGGAAGGCCACGACGTCCTCCCGGCCGCCCGGCCCGATCGGCTGGACGAGACGGCCGCCGGGACGGAGTTGCTCCACGAGTGGCGGGGGGACATCGGGGTGTGCCGCCGACACGAGTACGGCGTCGTACGGAGCGCGCTCGGGCACTCCCAAGCTGCCGTCCCCGACGAGCAGTTCGACGTTGCGGATACCTCGCCGATCGAGGTTGCGCCGGGCCTGTGCGGCCAGGTCCGGCCACCGCTCGATGCTCACCACGCCGGCCGCGAGGTACGCCAGCAGCGCCGTCTGGAAACCGAGACCGGTGCCCACTTCAAGAACGTGCTCGTCACCGGCGAGGGTGAGGCCCTCGATCATCACCGCGGACAGCGACGGCTGCGTGGTCACCTGCCCGTGCGGGATCGGGACCGGCCTGTCCTCGTAGGCGAGCTGCTCCTGCCCGGCGGGAACGAACCCCGCGCGTGGGACGGCGCGGATCGCGCCGAGCAGCCGCTCGTCGCGTACACCGGCCGCGCGCACCGCACGGACCAGATCCTCGGGGCGAGCCCCTTCCATTCGTCCTCCCGCTCCGACCCATTCGTCCTCCCGCTCCGACCCGGAACTCTGCGCCGGCCTTGCCCGCCTCCCGGATTGCCTCTTCTCACCCCCATCCGACCGTCAGCTGTCCGGCCCGCTCGCCCACCTCGGTACCGAGGTGGGCGCAGGCGGCGGTGAACCGCTCGCGGATCCACTCCCGCTCCTCGCCGCGGGCGAGGCGTGTGTGGCGGAAGTCCAGGAACAGCGGCACCGCCTCCAGACGCACCGCCGCCTGCCGGGCATCGAGGCCCACCGGCTGGTCGGCGTGATCAGCGAGGCCGACATCGCCCAGCAGCTGGAGCGGCACGAGGTCGCCGAGTTCGTCGGAGCCGTCTGCGCCCCGCGCCCGAGTCCTCCGTAACGCCCATCGGCTGCGGACCGTGACCACGGAATCGAACCGCCCTGGCGACAGTGGCGGATACGCTGTCACACGGGGGTATGACGATCACGACCGGTACCGGACTGCCCAACTTCCGACCGCGCCGTCCAGACCGCGAAACCCAGCTCATCGACGTGGCCAAGACCACCGGAGGGTCGGAGGACCGCCACCGCGCCTACCGGCTGTTGCGGGCCTGGCCGCACGCCCTGCGCGACCGGCTCCCGATCGACGTCGCGGCTCATCTCGGCGCCCAGTCGCCGACCCTGGTCCGGGGCGTCTACTACGAGGGCTGGGGCCCGCACCCCACGCCGGTGAAGGTCGACCGGCAGGAGTATCCCGACCGCTTCGGCCGCGAGGCCTCCCCGCGGCCGAGGATGCCGAGGACGCCGTCCGAGCCGTCACCGCAGCGGTGAGTGACGCGAGCCCATGGGCATGACCTGAAGCGTCGGGTCTCGTCGGGCCGTCGGCCACCAGCGCGCACGCCGCTGAAGCAGATCGTCGGCCATCCCCATCCTCCTCGATCAATCCTGTCCCTCCTCCATGCTGCTGCGCCGCCCGCGCGAGCGCGATCGGAGATCCACTCGCAGCCGGGTGGCCCCGTCCGGTGGAGGCGACCGGACCTTGGACCGGAGCGGGTGGCCCGGGCACGGTGGTGGTGTGGGAACGAGAGCGAACTCCACCACGGACGGCGAGGACCGCACGGTGCGCCGCATCGTGGTGGGGGTGGACGGCTCGGCGGCCTCCCGGCAGGCGCTGCGGGGGGCCGTCGACCAGGCTCGGCTCAGCGGCGCCGTGGTCGAGGCTGTGACGGCCTGGACGTACCCGACGATCACCCTCATGCCCAGGGGCTCGGCGGCCTGACCCGGTACACCTGATGCCCGTAATGACAACGACCACTATCGCGGCCACGAACGGAGGAAATCCGATGACAACCGACAGATCTGCCAAGCCACCGGACGTAACGCTCCACCCCCACCGGCCGAGACGTCGAGAGCGCCGTCGAACGAGGACGTCGTCGGCCGGGAGGCCGGGCCGGAGCTGTCCCACGCACGGGACAGCGGCCTGGTGCTGCCGGTGCGGGCGGTGGTCGAGCTCACGGACCTGGTCGCGGGCACCTGGCGCAGGCCCGCGTCGAGGCCGGCGGCGCGCAGCTGGAGCCGGACCGGATACGCGTGGCGGTCACGGCGGCGTTCACCGAGCTGCGCGAGCGGCCGGACGTGCCGGTCGCCGAGCTGGAGAGCAGGCCGGGCCCGGACGGGTACCCGGTCGAGGCATTGCGGGCGCTGGCCGCCCGAGGGCGCGAGCTGTACCAGAGGACCTGCGCATCCAGCGTGAGCTCGGGCTGCTCGCCCTTCGGGTGGCGCCTGGGTACGTCGCCGAGCGGGACGCCGAGGAGGTCCTGCACGTCCTGGGCAAGGAGATCGGCAGCAGCGCCGAGGAGCTGCTCGCGTGCCGCCGGTACGCGCTGACCGGCGACGCGCGAGCAACCGAGCGGTCCTGATGCCGCAGGTCAGGCCACAGGTCTTGACTGGTAGGCCCACATGTTCAGGAGTCGCGTATCCGCCGACGGCCAGCAGCATCGGTCACTCTGCGTCGCAGGTTGGCGTGGTCCGGCGAGTATGACGAGGACCAGGGCCGGCCGTGGCTCATCGGGGCAGTTGAGTGGCTGCTTGACCCGGACGACGCGGCCGCCAGCAGTCCCTGCAGTCACCGAGCTGCGGGCCCTATCGCAGGCGCCTCCCGCTTGCGCCCGGTTCGGCCGGGGACGTCAGAAGGATTGGTCAGTGAGGGCGGCCAAGAGCTGGCGGGCCCGGATGGTGCCGTGGTGGTCATGGCCGAAGCGGGTGTGCCAGGCGTCGTGAGTGGTGTGCAGGAGTTCGACTGCCTCATCGTTGCGGTGCAGATCCGCAAGGGCGGTTCCGAGCACGGTGGCGGCTTCCAGCGCGCGATGGTGACCGGGGCCGAGGCGGCGCTCGCACTGGCTGAGGCACCGCCGGGCCTCGTGTTCGGCGTCAGCGGGCCGGCTCGATGCGAGCAGCGCCGCACTCCTGGCCAGAAGTATCGCGCTCAGATCGTGCGTCAGTGCGCCGGCGCCCGGAGTCCGGTCGAAGGTCTCCTGCGCCTGGTCGACGGCGGCAAGCGCCTCCTGAGCCCGGCCCTGACCGGTCAGCGCCCGCGCCGCGCCGAGGTGCAGCACCATCAGGAACCTGCCCAGGCCTTGCCGGTGCGCCTCCTCGAGCACCGGGAGCAGCACCTGTTCGGCCTGCTCGTAGTGGCCGTGGAGTGAGAGGCTGAAGGCCAGGCCGTTGGCGGCAGCCAGCGGCAGCATGATCCGGTGGATGTCGTCAGTGCCGCTGGCGGCGGTCTTCACGGCGGCTGCTTCCGCGACGACTTCCTCGTGCAGGCCGAGGTAGGCCAGGTGCTGGAGGCGGTCGCTGCGGCTCTTGAGGACGAGCCGTTGACCGGAGGAGGTGATGCGGGCGCGTGCTGCGGCGGTGGCGGCCAGGAGGTCGGCTGCCTCTTGGTGGCGGCCCATGTCACCGAGGACCAAGGCCAGTACGTCTTGTCCGTCGCGCTCCTCGAACCTGCCCGGAACCGGCTGGGCGGCGATTGCGGACCTGGCCTCGCTCTCCGCTTCCTGTAGACGGCCCTGCATGCGGAGCGCCTGGGCCAGAAGGGTGCGTGCAGAGCCGACCAGCGAGCCTGCTCCGTCCGCAGCTGCCTCCAGGACAGCGCGTAGTTCCCGCTCAGCGTCCACCCAGCGCAACTGCTTGTACAGGTACTCAGCCGCCTCCAGCCGGCGGTTCAACCGCCGACGCGCCCACCAACCCACCGCTTGTTTCCTCTCCCCGGGCAAACCACGACGAGCATAGGGCCCCACCACTGCGCCGGGCATGGGAAGGTGGCGCGCGGTCATAGTTTCAGTCCCTCGTTGGAGGGGGCCGGCCGCGCCCGCTCCACGTTCGCCAGCAGGCGTACAAAGACGGCCAGGAGGGCCAGCTCGCCAGCCTCGGACTCGTGTTGAACGCCGTGGTTCTGTGCCCGCTACCTGGATGCTGCCGACGAAACCCTACGGGCGCCGCCCGCCGGCCAGCGTGAGCACAACGTCCTGGGTGAGGACAGCTAGCTGTTCTGACTCGTGAGGTTGGGGACGCGGCTGGCGGGTGGCTTGCCTGCGAGTGCTGTGTGTCCGCGGTGGTGATTGTAGGTGTGGAGCC